>JASBZH010000006.1 GCA_029983555.1 Peptoniphilus sp.
ATTGCAAATACATAAACATTTTCTTCTATATATAATAATATATTTTAGTATATTACATATCATATAAATATAATAATATATTTTAGTATATTACATACCATGTAAAATTTCTAATGTATAGAATTTTAGACATAAAAAAGACGAGGTCAAGCCTCGCCTTTTAATATCAAAATTTATTTTTCTACTGTAACATTTTCTTCAAAAGCTCTTTCATCGAATTTTTCGATTCCTGCTGGAAGTTTAACTTCAGAAATGTTGTTTTTCTTAAAAGCAAACATATCAAGTCTCTTTAAGTTTTCTGGAAGTTTGATTTCTGTTAAATGGTTTTTGTAGAATGCAGAAACTCCAATAAATTCTACTGTATCTGGAATGTTAACTTCACCAAGTTCGTTTAGTGAAAAAGCATTGTCTCCAATGAATTCAAGATTTTTAGGCATCTTAACATCTGTAAGTTTGTTTCTGTAGAATCCGTAAGCATCAATTTTCTTAACAGCATCTGGAATAATAACTTCAGTTAGGTTGTTAACTCCAAAAGCATTGTATTGAATTTCTTCAACTGTTTCAGGAATAACAACAGTATTTAATTTTCTTCTATAGAAACATTGTTCTCCTATAACTCTTATTTTTGTTCCATCTGGGCCTTCTGTAGGTACTACCATATCAAAGTATCCGTTTTCTTTGATTTTATCTTTTCCCTTTCTAGTCATTCCCTTAAGAACATCTCCATCAAATATAAAATCGTCAAATTCCCATGGTTTTTCCATATGTATCCTCCCTACTAATATAATAATTACCTTCCCATTTATTATAGCACATCTGAATTTAATTATAAAGCAGAGGCTCGCAAACTAGCTATAATAAACGTTTTTGTAACTATTTCAAAATTGTTTTACTATAAGTTTTTTATTTCATTATTTTTTTACTAATTAACTATTTTGTCTCTTATAAATTATAATTTTTTAAAAATTTTAACTAAATTTTGCTTAAATTAATGAACTTAAATTTTTAATTTTCTACTATTATATTAATATAATTAAATCCTTATATTTCATAAACGCAAAGAGTGCTTTATATATTCATATTTTCTATGATATAATAGAAGTAATATAAATTAGGAGGTTATCCTTTTGGAAAAAATTTTAGTCAAACCAAATGGACCGCTTAAGGGAAGCGTGAGAATTTCTGGTGCAAAAAATGCCGCTCTTCCAATTCTTGCTGCTTCAATCTTAGGAACAGAAGAAATCGTATTGGAAGACGTACCAGAACTTAAAGACGTTGAAATTATTACAGAGGTCTTAAGAGGTTTAGGTTTAAAGATAAAAAAAGATAAAAACACACTTACAATAGATCCCAAGGGTTTAAATTCATATGAAACAGATTACGAGCTGATGAGCAAGATGAGAGCATCTTTCTTAGTTATGGGGCCGCTTTTAGCTCGACTTTCTAAAGCGTACAATTCATTGCCTGGCGGATGTAATATTGGTTCTCGTCCAATTGATCTACACTTAAAGGGATTTAGTGCTCTTGGCGCTAAAATCACTATGACTCACGGCGAGATAAAGGCAGAGGCAGAAAAGTTAATTGGAAATAGAATTTATCTCGATTTTCCTTCTGTAGGAGCAACTGAAAATATAATGATGGCTGCTGTACTAGCAGAGGGCGAAACAACTTTAGAAAACTGCGCAATGGAACCGGAAATTGTCGATCTTGCAAACTTCTTAAACAAGATGGGTGCAAGAGTAATGGGCGCAGGCACATCAACTATAAAGATAAAGGGTGTTGAAAAGTTAACTGGATGCAATCATCAAATAATTCCTGACAGAATCGAGGCAGGCACTTTTATGGTGGCTTCTGCAATAACTCAAGGTGACATTGAAATAGATAATGTAATAACATCACACCTAAAGTCTGTAATTGCAAAGCTTGAAGAGTGCGGAGTTGAAATTAAGACAAATGGCAGCAAAATTAGAGTAATTGGACGCGAAAACTTAAAGCCAATTGCCATAAAGACGCTTCCTCATCCAGGATTCCCAACAGATTTACAAGCTCAATTTATGTCTCTTCTAACTCAAGTTGAAGGCCAGTCTTCTATAATAGAGACGGTATTTGAAAACAGATTCATGCACGCAGATGAATTGATAAAAATGGGTGCAAGTATCAAAGTTATAGATAGAGAAGCACTGATTACGGGTAAGAGTAAGTTATATGGATCAAAGGTGCGAGCAACCGATTTAAGAGCGGGTGCTGCGCTAATCCTTGCAGCTCTTGTAAGTGAAGGTGAAACTGAAATTTCAGATATCTATCACATCGACAGAGGCTACGAAAAGATCGAAGAGAAATTTAGGAAATTAGGTGCCAAAATTGAGAGAATAGAAAAGGAGAATTAAATGAAAAAATTTGGAATAGTTCTTTTAGTCCTATCACTTGTCTTTTTGACAGCATGTTCAGGGGGAAAAGAAAAAACTGGTGAAGATCCAGTGCTAAAAGTTGCAGTTTCTGAAGACACATCTACACTTGATACTGCGACAGTAAATGACGACTATGCAGAAAATATTATCATTCAAGTTTATGACACATTAGTAAAGAGAAATCCAGACGGAGAAATTGTAAATTCGCTTGCTGAGTCAATCGAAAACCCAGACCCAACAACTTATGAAATCAAACTTCGCGACGGAGTTAAGTTTTCCAATGGAGATCCACTAACTGTTGATGATGTAATATTTACTTTAAAAAGAGCAGCAGCTACAGAAAAGTTTAGCTCATTTTATGGAAATATAATTCCAGACTCTTATGAAAAAGTTGACGATTTGACTTTAAAATTTAAGCTTGCAAAACCTGATGCTGCATTTTTAAGTTCACTTTCTCACCCAGCAGTTTCAATATTGTCACAAAAATTTATTGAAGGTGGAGCAGATCCAAACACTGAAATGATGGGAACAGGTCCATTTGTATTAGACGAATGGGTTCAAAACGACCACGCAACTTTTTCTAGAAACGAAAATTATTGGGGAGATATGCCAAAGATTTCTGGAATCGAGATGAAAGTAATTCCAGAGGCTTCCCAAAGAATTATTGAACTTGAAAGTGGCGGAGTTGATCTTGCTTATAAGATTGACCCTAATGATTTAGAAACAATTGAAGGAAATGACGACATCAATGTTTTAAAAAGACTTGATAATTCAATCCACTTTATAGGATTTAACATGTCAAAGGCACCTTTTAACAACAAAGCTGCTAGAGAAGCGATGATAAATGCAATAGACATGAACTCAATTTTTGAAACAGTTTATCTTGACAGTGGAAAACTAGCTACAAGTCCAATAAATCCTAACTTCAAATATTCAATTGCAGACGATTTAAAACCGAATGCAGTTAACAAAGAAAAAGCCAAAGAGCTTTTCCAAGAAGCAGGAATGGGCGAAGGCACAGCACTTTCAATCTACACATCTGATAACACACAAAGAGTCAACGTAGCTACTATGATGCAAGACCAACTCAGTGAGTATGGAATTAACTTAGATGTACAAAGACTTGAATGGGGAGCTTTTATAGACGCCCTAAAAGCATCTGAACACGATATGTTCATCATGAGCTGGAACCCATCAATAGTTGATCCACACTACGAACTACTTCAACCATTCCACTCATCAAACTCAGGTAATGGACCAAATTATATGTACTATACAAATCCTGAACTTGATAAACTAATTGAAGCGGGTATATCAACTCTCGATGAAAAAGAAAGAGCAGAAATTTATAAAAAGGCACAAGAAATGGTAAATGAAGACATGCCAATGCTCTACATCTGCTACGGTGAAACTATAGTAGCTGCGAACAAAAATGTAGATGGACTCAAACTTCTTCCTAAATATCCACAAGAATTAAAAGATGTAACAGTTGCAGAAAAATAATAATTTAGCTTAAAAAGTTCACCAATTCTGGTGGACTTTTTTATTGCAATAATTTATATCTTACATACAACTTTTGTCACATTTAAAGGATAGAATAAATAATAATTTCTTTTTAAAACTTCATATCTTTTAAGCCATATCCTTTAAAGTAATATAAATTGAATTTATCAATAGTTATACCCCCTTTAAAAAAATTAAAATGTAAAAAAAATCTGTTAGATTTTCCCAACAGATTTTAAAGTCTTTATATTATTAAATTATCTTAAAATTAGATTTATTTTCTCATTCTACATTTTTCTTTTTTAAATATATTAGAGTTGTAGATACCCAAATAATCATAAAAATTAAGAAATGCAAAATTTTGTATTTCATTATATTTAAGTCTAATTCAAATGCTCCTATAAGAATTGCACCTATAATTGTATGTAGCACAAATCCATAAACAAGTGCTATTAAAATTTTAATTAACTTATCTTTTTTCAATAACTATACACGCTCCAAAATATAAGAAACCTCTTTACTATTACTTCTTTAGGCATCTTACCTTTTACTTATGATTGATTTACCTAGCCTTTATAATAATATCATTTCTAAATACTTAGTGCAAATTATAATTAAAATCTAAATCCAATTTTATTATTTTTAGTTACTCACTAAAATTTTTACGCACTAAAGATTAATCAAGAAAGCTTTAGATGAATTTAAGCATAAAAAATCCCCGGCTTAACCGGGGAAGTTTAATCTAAATTAGATTCTATTTAATTGAACAACATCTGTGAATGTTTCAAGTTGTGTTCTAACTTGTCCAAAGTCAGTCATTTGTTGGTCATAACCCATTTTAATTAGAGGGATACCTGCTTTTTCATAAGCTTTTTTAAGAGATGGATATTCCATTTCTTCTGTATCGTTAAATGTCATCATAAATAATAGACATCCATCAGCGTCGTTATCTTTTGCAAGATTTACAACATATTCTGGTCTCTTCCAAATGTCTGGATCGTATAGAATTGGGTCTTCGTCCATTCTTGCGAATTGGTCAGCTAGAGCCATGTATGGATCTTCGATTGATGTGTCAATATCAACTTTAAGTGCTCTTGATTCATGTGCAACATCATCTGCTACTACGCAAATGTTGTATTCGTCAAGTACATTAAGAAGTCCTGGGTTATCAGTGATAATACCAGAAGTTACTACTCTTGGTGCAGAGCTTTCTTCTTTTGGAAGTTCTTTAAGTGCGTCGATTAATTCTTTAAGCATCTTGTTGTGTTCATCTTTCATCATAAAGTAAGAAGATTTAAGAACATAACATCTGTCTGATGCTTTTATTGTGTTAGGATAATCTCCACACATTTTAATGAATTCTCTCTTAAGAGCTCTGTTTTCATTGTAAACTTCAAAAGCTTCTTTAAGTTTTTCGTCAGTGATTTCAACATCACAGATTTCTTCAAGTCTTTCTGCTGCTTGTTTAAAGATTTTAGCATTGTAAACTTTACCAAATTCTTCTTTTCTGTGTTGAGCGTGGTTTAAAAATACCATAGGGATCTTTTTACCTGCAGAAACTTTGTAGTTTTGAGAAAGTGGTCTTAGTGTGTCATCAAGTGTTGTTAGCATTGATGCGCTAAGTCCGTCTAAAGATCCATCAAGAGCCATTTCTAAGCATCTTAATGCTAGTGAATAATAGAATGTTGGGAAGTAGTTTTTAGCTTTGTCTATTGGACCACGTCCGCCCCATACTCCGTATGGAAGCATTCCACCTGCATAGATAATTTCTTCAGGAGCGTAGTAAGGGAAAACTCCTACTGCTTTTATTCCTTTGTCTAGATACTTGTCTAGTTGTTGTCTTGGATTTTCTGCTATATCTTTAAATTCTTTTAATAAATTTTTTATATCAGTCATTTTGCACCTCAATTAAATAGTAGTTTTTGACCAGTCAGTTTCTTTAGTATTGTCAAAGTTAGTATATACGTCTTCGCCTTTTGCTTCTCTATCTGCTTTTCTTTCGTTCATGATTTCAACTAAACCTTGAACTCTAGTTTTATATTGTTCTTGTGAGAAGTTTCTTTCGTCTGCTTGGTCACCGTCAAAGTGAACTACTGGTATATCAAGGTCTTCTCTCCATCTTCTTTCGATTTCAGGCATTGCTCCTGACCATGGTTTACATGATCTGTTGTAGTTAACAAGTGCTCCAGAAACTCCGTTTTCTTTAGCCATTGTTTCTCTCCATTCAACACCATCTTCGATACATACTGAACATGGAGCTTTACAGTAAGCTGCAGCCATTTCTCTTACAGTTGAATATCTAAATCCAAATGCTGGAGCGTATACAACTGCCGTTACGTTGACACCACTTTGTTTTAATGGTTCAAATAATTTTCTTAGTCCTGGCCAGCAAGGAATTCCTTCAAATAGAATTCTGTGTTCTTCTGGGTATTCCCATGTAGAAGTTCCTTCTCTTACTGATTGTTCATATTCTTCTGCTAGAAGTTCAAATCCTTCTGCTGCGTCAAGTTCACATCTTGCTGCTACGATATCAGCCATGTGGTTGAATAGGTCGAATCCAGAAAGTGGAGATGGTTTATAAGCCATGTATGAACATGCTTTTAGCCAAGCTGCTGCAGTTCTATTAGCAATGTCGCAAGCTTCTTGGAATTTAGATTCATCAAATTTCTTTCCTGTAAGTTCTTCTAATTGGTGAATAGCATATTCGAATTGACCCATTAAGTAATCAACTTTTTCCTCTGGCACATCTACTGTGTTTTGGAAAGGAATATCAACCATGATCATTGGTATGTCATGCATTCTTGCAATGTTTTCGTACCATTTTGTCATCATATTACAGATATTGTTACAGCATAGTACAAAGTCTGGTTGTGGCATTTTTCTTGAGTCAGTAGGTTCTCCTGCTGCGTATGCAAGTGAAATTCTAGCATAACCACAAATGTCGTTATCGTATCCCATATCTTCTGCTGCTTGGCAAAGTCTTAATCCGTCTTTTTTAGCTGCTGTAGTAGCTGCGTGGTTTTCAGGATATACTGCGTGTAGATCAAATGCCTTAGCAAGTTCTATTGGGAATTTAGATGAGCACCATCCTACTAATTCTCCGTTGTGTTTTGCATCCCAAGCTGCTCCGTATACTCTATCAACAACATTTCTTAGAGCTTGAGCTGCTGGAATATGTCCTTCTACTGGTCTTGGTTTCTTTCCTGGTATTTTTTGAATTTTTTCAGCCATACTTATCCTCCTAAAGTATTAATTATGCATTAGCCTGTTTCTTTTCAATCAATTGTTGTTTTTGATATGCAAATAATGCTGCACCTAGTGCACCATTTAATTGACAATATGGTGAAGTGTGAATTTTATGTCCTGTATTTCTTTCAAGTGCTCTTTTCATTCCATCATTAAGAGCAACTCCACCTGTAAATACTATATCATCATTAAGTCCAACTCTTTTTGCAAGAGATCCAACTCTTGCTGCAATTGAATTGTGTATTCCCTTAACGATATCTTCTATTTTAGCACCGCTTGCAAGTTGAGATATAACTTCGGACTCAGCAAAAACTGTGCAAGTTGATGAAATAGTTACATCTTGTGTAGCTTTTTCATCTAATTCTTGAAGTTCAGAGATATCCACTTCAAGAACTCTAGCTATAACGTCCAAGAATCTTCCTGTACCTGCCGCGCATTTATCATTCATTACAAAATTTTCTAACATGCCGTTATTTCCTATCTTAAGAGCTTTGGCATCTTGGCCACCAATATCTATAATAGTCTTTACATTAGGAAACAAAAAATAAGCTCCCTTGGCATGACAAGAAAGTTCTGACATTTGAGAGTCTGCTCCTTTAAGAGCATTTCTTCCATATCCAGTTGCCATTACATAGGATATGTCTTCTCTATTTATTTTAGAAGACTTTAAAGTCTCACTAATTGTTCTAGATGGTCCGCTTGTTCCAGCCCCAACATCTATAACAGATGTAGCGATTATATCTTTACCATCTTTTAAAATTATACTTTTGGACGCTGTCGAACCTATGTCGACCCCCATAGTATAAACGGCTTTTGCCATAAAATCCCCTCTTTATTTAAAAATATTGCATCATCCTTGCTCATTTTTATTGTACTATGAATTGTAAATTTTGTCAAAAACACAAGCCGTGTGTTCTTGAATTTACAAGGGTTTAAGGGGTTTTAATGATTACTATTCATAAGTTTTTAAACCTTAAACTTTCTTTAAGTAAAAATAGTATATATGTTTTATGTTTATAATAAAAAATTGGATAATCTCAAAAGAGATTATCCAATAAATCTTTTTATTTATTTAATATTATTTAGATTATCATAATCTCTAATAATTCTTGGTAAAAGCATTTGGTGAACTGGGCAAATTGATTCAGGATCTTGGTAGCAAGATTCAGTGAATGCAATTATATAATTTCTCCAAAGGTCCATGTTTACAATTTCATCAACTAAACCATTTTTAGCACAAGAAAATGGTTTTGATTTTTCAGCATAGTCTTGGATTAAGTCGTTCATCTTGTCTATTGTAGGTTGAAGATCTTTGCCTGCTTTTTTGTCTTTAGCAAGTCTTCTAGAGTACATAGCGTTAGCAGCAGTTTCTCCGTGCATTACGTTGATTTCTGTAGCTGCACTTCCTAGTGAGAACGCATTAGTATCATTACCTTGTGGTCCACCAAGTACATAGTGAGCTGCAGCTGTACCCTTTCTCATTGTAATTTCCATTTGTGGAAGGTTAGATTTTTGGATAGAGTAAATTAATGATTGACCTAGTCCTAAAAGTTCTGCTCTTTCAGCGTCGTCGCCTACATCGATACCTGTTGTATCTTGTAACCAGATTATAGGAAGTCTATCTCTTGCACATAGAGTTACGAACTCATTCATTTTGATAAGACCTTGTCTATAAAGTTTTCCACCAATTGAAATGTGTTTTGGATCATTATAGTATTCAGGATATCCCATCAAAAGTCCTTGAACATTAGCAACAACACCTACAGGAAGTCCATTGACTTTTGCAAGTCCTGTTACCATTTCTGGGCCGTAACCTTTTTTGTATTCCATAAATTCTGAGCCGTCGAATAATCTAGCTATAATTTCGTAGATATCATAAGCCTTTTTAGAATTCATAGGAAGAATTGAATAGATATCTTTTGCTTCAAATAGTGGAAGCTTTGGATCGTCTATTCTAAAGAAATCTCTATCAAATTTAGGTAGCATTGATAGATATTTTCTAATTCCTTCAAGTACTCCATCTTCTTCTGTATAAACTTCTCTCATGAAACCAGTTTGAGCAAAGTGTACTCCAACTGATCCTGGAGGAGTTGTTTTTTTAGCATTGGCTGTAGCGTCTGCAATTTGGTTAGCACTTTCCATATCGATATATCCCTTAGGGCTCATTCCGCCTAGGATACCAGCACCACCAACAGCCATGTTAGCGTCTTTGTGTGCGATTAGAATTGTTGGAGAAATAGAGTGATATCCACCACCTGCAGGGTTAGTACCATAAATACCTACGATAACTGGAACTCCACATTGGTTAAGTCTTGAGTTTCTGTAGAATGGAGTACCACCGCCACGTCTATTAGGATATACTTTTTCTTGTTCGTCAAGTTTTACTCCTGAACAGTTCAAAATATATACTAGAGGTATTCTCAAACGTTCTGCAGTATCAGAAGCACGAAGTAAATCATCTGCTTGTCCAGGGATCCATGCACCTGCTAACTTTTTGTTATCACTTGCTACAATGTAAACCCATCTGTCATCGACTTTAGCAAGACCTTTAATTACAGCTGTTGAGCCGTGTTTGTTGTCTTGTGGATTATAGATTGTGTTTAGTGGACACCAAGTTCCTTCATCTATTAATTCTGCAATTCTTTGAAGTGCAGTCATTTCACCACGGGCGTTGACTTTTTCGTCAGGTTTTCCTGCAGCTAATGCTTTTTCTGCAGCTTCTCTTATTTCTTCTTCAACTTTTCTAAGTTCATTAAAATTTTCTTCGTCCTTAGATTTTAAAGGACTTCCAATTGTCTTCATATTTTGCCAATATGAAGCTAGTGAATATTGACCCATAAATCTCTCCTTAATATTATTCTGTTGGTCTCTTAATAAAGGCTTCGCCTGGATCTATTTCTTCTCTTATTAATTTAATAACATCTTCTTCAGGTTCTTCAAGAACTACTGCACGACTAACATCTAGATCGAATCCAGTATTTTCAAGAACATCTTCAGGAGAAGAACTTGGATAGTATCCTGCTAGGTACATTCTCTTAGTGTCTTCGTCAAATTTCAAAATACCCTTGTCAGTTACAACCATTTGTGGACCTACGTTTCCAGGAAGACCAGCTTTTTCACGTCCGCCAGGACCGTCCATCCAACCAGGAGAAGTTACATAGTCGATTTCTTTCATGAATCTTCTCTTTTCGTGTTGCATCATGATAATTGTATTTACATAAGATGCAATTCCGTTTGCTCCACCTGATCCAGTAAATCTTGTCTTAGGATTGTTATAATCTCCGATAACAGTTGAGTTAACATTTCCGTATGGGTCGATTTGAGCTCCACCGATAAATGCGATCATTCTCTTTTTGTCATGTAACCATTCACATGCTTCAAATCCAATGAATCTTACATTAGGCCATTGAACTGCACAGTGTGCCATAAATCTGTTGTCACCAACTGATCTTGGAACTTCTATTGGAGCACAGTCCATAAGTCCTGATTCGACGATTATGTTACAATCTGGTGCATAAACTCTTTTTGCAACAGATGCTCCAATTAGAGGAAGGCCTGTACCTACTATTACTACTTGACCATCCTTAATTTGTTTAGCAATTGTAACTGCTTGCATTTCTTTATTTGTATAATTGTCATATCTAGCCATTATTTATCTTCTCCTTCCTTCTTTAGTACGTCTGTTGCGTATCCAAATCCAGGAACGTTCTTAAGTCCAACTAATCTAGTAGCTCCTAATTTGTTTAGATATTCTTCGTGATCTTTTACATTGTAAACCCATTCATCTAAGAAATCATCAAAATCTTCTTTTTTCTTTGATACAACATTGTACATTTTGAAGAAGTCTGCATCATAGTCATAGTAATCGTAGCATTGTGATGGGTGAGCACCAAATGGTACATGAACTACAGCGTCAACGCAGAATCCTGGAACTGAATTAAGAGTAGGATCACGTCTAATTTCTTCATTGCTTACAAGTTCTTCGCAAGTAACAATTACTTTTTTTGCTGCAACTGCAATGTCAACATCGTGGAATTCATCGCCGATTATTCTGCAAGTTCCATCTGGAGAAGCAACTTGTACGTGAATAATTGCAGTGTCAATTTTAGGTACTGGAACTGCAACAACAAGTTTGTCATCATTAAAAGGATTGTCTACATAAACAAATTTGTCATTAGGTAATTTGTCTATTTTTTCTCTTTCTTCTTTAGAAATACCCCATTTGTCAACAAGGTCTGTACCCATCATTAGTTTTACTGGTAGGTATGGAAGTCCAAGAGATGCTGCGTGAAGTCTTAGCATTTCTACGTCTTGAGAGTAGTCTTCCATTAGAAGTTCTCCATTTTCAATTGCTGCTCTAAATCTTCTTGATACATTTGTGTATCCAGAGTTAGCAGTATAGCAATTTATGTATGCTTTTACTCTGCCAGCTCCAATTAGCATATCCCAGTCTCCACCTGCTGGACCTGCTTCTGCTATAAAATCTTTTTGTCCTTGACGCAAAATTTCATTAACTGCTGCGTAAGGTTTTCTATTAGTTGTAAATCCTCCAAAAGATATTACGTCGCCATCTTCAACATATTTTGCTATGGCGTCTTTAAGTTCCATTACTTTACTCAAGTTAAAACCTCCTTAATAACATTAGATAACTTGATATCATTAACATTCCGCCCCACAAGGAGCGGAAGCATTCTAGCCGAATAAAATTAAGAATACACCAGCTGCTACAGCTGATCCAATTACTCCCGCTACATTTGGTCCCATTGCATGCATCAATAAGAAGTTTGTAGGATTGTATTTTCTACCTTCCACTTGTGATACACGTGCTGCCATAGGTACGGCAGAAACTCCTGCTGAACCAATAAGCGGATTTATCTTTCCACCTGTAACTGCGTATAAAATCTTTCCAAATAAAACTCCTGCAGTAGTTGCAATTGCAAATGCTATAAGTCCTAATATAATAATTTTAATAGTACTCATTGCAAGGAATGTCTGTCCATCTGCAGTAGCTCCAACTGTAACACCAAGCATGATAGTTACAATATTCATAAGAGCATTTTGAGCTGTATCTGATAATCTATTTACTACTCCACTTTCTTTAAATAGGTTACCAAGCATTAGCATACCAAGAAGTGGTGCAACGTCTGGTAGAAGTAGTGCTGTGAATAGAACTACTACTATAGGGAATATGATTTTTTCAAGCTTAGAAACTTTTCTAAGTGAAGTCATTACAGTAGTTCTTTCTTTTTTTGTAGTTAAAGCCTTCATAATAGGCGGTTGTATCATCGGAATGAGCGCCATGTACGAATAAGCTGCAACTGCAATTGGTGCCAATAGTTCAGGTGCCAATTGAGATGTTGTAAATATTGCTGTTGGTCCGTCAGCTCCACCGATAATACCTATTGCAGCGGCTTGTCTACCTGTAAAGCCTAGTGCAATTGCTACGGTAAATGCAAAATAAATACCGATTTGAGCAGCTGAACCTAAAATTAGTGAAATTGGATTTGCAATAAGTGGTCCAAAGTCAGTCATAGTTCCAACTCCCATGAAAATTAGACATGGGAACAAGTTTGATTTAACTCCATTATACATTATGGCCAATACACCTGATGATTGCCATGGGTCTGCGACATCCATTAAACCTGTCATTGGAAGGTTTCTAAGAAGCATACCAAAAGCAATTGGTAAAAGAAGTAGTGGCTCATATTCTTTTTTAATTGCAAGGTATATTAGTATAAAGGATATTATAAACATTACGCAGTTTTGCCACTGTAAATTCGCAAAACCTGACTCGCCTAGTATGCCCTGTAATGTTTCTATTAACATATCTTCTCCTCCTAAATTCTAAATTAACCTATAGTTGCAAGAACTGCATCTGTATCTACTGTTTCACCAGCTTTTACATTGAATTTAATTGTTCCAGAACTTGTTGCAGAAATTTCATTTTCCATCTTCATAGCTTCAAGAACTAAAACAGTGTCTCCTGCATTAACTTGTGCTCCATCAGCAACAGAAAGTTTAAGTACTTTTCCTGGCATTGGTGCAACTATGTCTCCTGCTCCTGCAGCTGGTGCTGGTGCTGCTTCTTGTTTTGCAGCTGGTGCTGGTTGTGCTGGAGCTTGTGGTGCTGGTTGTGGTTTTGCAGCTGGTGCTGCTTGATTTACTGGTGCAGCTGGTGTTAAATTACCCGGTTGAAGAGATGACAATCCACCGTCAATTTTTTCTACTTCAACTTCAAAATTCTTTCCATCTACTTTTACTTGATATTTCATTAATTTCTCCTTTTCCAAATAAATAATAAATAATAGATTTTTTAATCACAAACTATTTAATTTCTGTGATACTTACGATTTTAAAACCGTCGATTTTAGATCTTCTTTCCATACTAATAGCACCAATTATTGCAGCTAATAATTCAGGGCTTATTTCTCCTGTAGTATTAGTTTGTGCTTTTGGTGCTGGACTACTCTTTGATACTGGACTAGCAACATTACTCTTTGCTTTATTATCATCAGTATCCTTACCTTTAATAGATCCTACAATGGCTGTAATTATTTTTATTGCTATTAAAAGAGCAATAAGTGCCAAAAAAACAACTACGATTCCCGTTAGAGATACACCTAAGGCTTGACTTATAGTGAGATTATCTCCAATCATTAAAACACCTCCAAATGCAGTTTTCGTATAATGGAATCCATTCCAATCTTCAAAAACATTATAACAAAGACTTTCCCTCTATTCAATGGATAGCGTATTATGTATTTTTAAAATAAGAATTTTTCCCTACATGGATTATTATACATGAAACGCTATTAATTTTAAAGTTTAATAAAGGCGGTCTAGCTGATGCAAATTGCGTTTTTAATGTTTTTTTAGTTTTAAAATTACACTTGTTAAAAAAAATTTACATATTTTTAAAATAAAATCATAATTAAGAAATTTTAAAGAAAATTTTTGACTAAATGAAAAAGATTTCTGTGAGTTTATAATAAAATGTAAATCTATAAAATCAATTATAATTCCCACAGTTGCCCATTTTTATGATATGTAATCCGTCAAAAATTTAAGGTTTACGTAGTTTGAGATTGTTTTCCAAAATATATCTGAATTTAACTTTTAGAAACTTCTTTTGCTCATAAAATTTACAAATTTTAATCTAACCAATCAATTTAAATAGTATTGGTGTACTTTAATCATACTTTTAATATCTATAACTTATATTAAATAAACATCAATTATAAATTTATAAAAATAAAACTCTCAACTAAGTTTTGAGAGTCTTAAGATATTATATTAAATTTTAATATGAACTGATTTAAATTATTTATAAACATAATAAGATAAATTCGAACTGCAAACTATCTTATGTTAATTTTTAATCGAGTCCCAAATTTGGATTTGCAAAGTTTTCTTTGTCTACTTTGCCTGCCTTATACAAATAATAGCCAGCTGATCCAATCATTGCAGCGTTGTCTGTGCAAAGTTTAAGCTCTGGATAAAATATTTTTTTATCTTCATCCTTTGCTCTTTCGTTAAAAGCTTCTCTTATTCTTGAATTTGCAGACACACCACCACTTAGGACAATTTTATCTATATTCTTTTCATTTGCAAGCCTAAAAGTCTTTTCAATAAGCACATCTACAACTGCCTCTTCAAAAGATTTGCAGACATCTTCTTTTACAATTTCTTCGCCCTTTTGTCTCTTCGAATTTAGATAATTTAAAACTGCAGTTTTAAGACCACTAAAGGAAAAATCGTAGTTATTTTCCTTAATCATAACTCTTGGAAATTCTATTGTATCTTTTCCCTCTTTTGCGAGGCGATCTATTATAGGTCCGCCAGGATATTCAAGCCCCAAGCTCCTTGCAACTTTGTCAAAGGCCTCTCCAACTGCGTCGTCTTGAGTTCTTCCATGAAGTGTAAAATCTACATAGTCATTTACTTCTATTAAATAAGTGTGGCCTCCTGATATTATAAGTCCAATAAATGGCGGCTCTAAATCTTTAAAGGAAATATAATTTGCACACACGTGTCCAACTATGTGATTTACTCCAACAAAAGGCTTATTCATTGACATGGCAATTGTCTTACCCGCACTAAGTCCAACGAGCAGCGCTCCAATAAGTCCAGGTCCCTTAGTCGCTGCTACTAAATCTATTTCGCTAAGATCAACTCCCGCTTCATCAATTGCCTCTTTAAGCACTACATTTATCGCTTCGACATGCTGGCGAGATGCCACCTCCGGCACAACTCCACCAAACTTTTTATGAGTATTTATTTGAGTTGCAATTACATTTGATAAAACTTCTCTTCCATCTTCCAAAACTGCAACTGAAGTTTCATCGCAAGATGATTCTATTGCTAAAACTTTCATCTATTCACTCCCTCCACATTATAAAGGCGTCCTCATCTATACCATAGTAGTTTTTTCTTCTACCAAAATTTATAAATCCATATTTTTTGTAAAGCGAAATTGCAACTTCATTGTGCACATTCACTTCAAGTGTCACTTTAAGATTATTTTCATCAGCGAATTCAGTTATTTTTTTCATTAAAATATCGCCAAATCCTTCGCCTCGAAAATTTTTATCAACTGCCACATTGGCTATGTGAATTTCATCAAAAATTATCATAAATCCAATGTAGGCAACTAATTGTCCGTCTTTTTCTACCACAAATACTTTTGAAAGCTCATCTTCAACTATCTCGTAGTAGAGAGACGGTTTTGACCACGGATTTTTAAAAGTCGCTTTTTCTATTTCAAAAATTGAATTAATATCATTCTCATTAGCTTCTCTTGTGCTTATCTTCATACTGTTTTTCCGCCTGAGAAAGTTTTAAATAATTCGGAACTATGCTAAATTCATCATCGCCGCCGCGCCTTTTATATTCCATCAATCCAAGCTTTGCAATACTTGCACCGCTTATCTTGCGATTTAAACTTAAATTTGTACTTTCAAATTCATCTGCGAAGTCTTGTGCATCTATTCCAGTTAAAATTACATCTTTATAATCTTTTAAAGTCTCTTTAAATACCTCAACTGGCATAATCTTATCTTCCATTAAAACTTCTATTTCGCCTTCATTTTTGACAATTGAAACATAGAGATTCTTTCTCTTAGCATCTACTATTGTCGCAACAGTTCCTCTATCTTTCATGGCATTTGCAACAAGAGATGAGACTCCAATTATATCTTTTTTTAGAGTAAAGGCCAAGACTTTAGCAATAGTAATCCCAATTCTAAGTCCAGTAAATGATCCAGGGCCGACACCTACAGCTATTAGATCAATATCATTTATGTCAAAATCAAATTTTTTAAAAATCTCGTCAATCATATCTGTGACAGATTCAGAGTGTCTAATAAGTCCAGTCAAATTGTATTCAGCAAGAGTCTCGTTATCTTCAATAAGTCCCACAGCTGTCGTCTTAGTCGATGTGTCAATTCCCAAAACTTTCATGTATTTTCTCCTTTAACTCTTCTTCTCTCTCGCCTTTTGCCACTAAATTAACTTCTCTTTTGTCGCCATTTGGTTTAATATTTATCTCCAAATAATTTTCTGGAAGTGCGTGTTTTATCTTGTCTGCCCACTCGACGATGCTCACGCCGTCCGAATAAAAATATTCATCAAAGCCCAAATAATCAACGTCAAAATCATCATCAAGTCTGTAAGTATCTATGTGATATAAATTGATGGGACCATAATATTCATTTACAATAGTAAAAGTTGGACTAGTTACATAGTCCTCAATTCCCATTCCCTTGGCTATGCTCTTTGTAAGGGTAGTCTTACCTGCACCCAAATCGCCATTTAGGCAAATAGTCATTCCTTTTTTTACATTTTTCCCCAAAAACAGGCCAAATTCTTCTGTCTCTTTTAAATTATTTAACAACATCTAAATCCTCAAACACATTTTCATCATAGTCAAATGGAACTTTTTCAGACTTTTCTTCTGCAGGATGGCCTATTCCAATTACACACTCTACATTAAACTTGTCATCGAGTTTAAAAAATTCCTTTAATACTTCTTGTGAAGGTCTGCCTTCTTCGTTAACTGCATCTGTCACATTTCCCCAAGTTGCGCCAAGATTCATTTCAGCAACCTTAAGAAGAATGTATGTCGCAGCAATAGACGCGTCTTGATGATTTGTAACTGGTGAAATATCAGTGTCTGTTACAACGGCAATCGCAATTTTTGCACCAGATAAAAATTTAGAACCAATTTTCTTGTACTTTGAAAGCTCTTGTATTCTATCTCTATCTTTTACGACAATATATCTAACTGGATTTTGATTTTTTGCCGTAGGAGCGTGTAGAGCTACCTCGATAATTTCGTGAATCTCTTTATCACTAATATCTTCGTCAGTAAACTTTCTAATACTTCTTCTCTTTTTAACTAAATCTAATAACATATAATCACCAAACCTTTTACTTTTCTACTATTATATAACATTTATCAATTCTTTTAAAATTTATAAAATAATTTATAAAAGATGCCAGTCTATAAAACAATTTTTACAGACAAGCATCTTTTGGATTTATAATACTATTTAATTTTTACAAGCCTCAATAAATTTTTTAAAAATCTCTGCGTGAATTTCATCGTCCTCAAATAACATTTCTGGGTGCCACTGAGTTGCTAGTACAAATCGCTTATTATCCATCTGCACTGCCTCACAAAGACCGTCATCGCTACTGGCTACAGCACGAAGATTTTCTCCAAGTTTATCTATACCTTGGTGGTGAAAAGAATTTACAAAAACTTTCTCCTTTTTATAAGCATCAAATAAAATAGAGCCTCTTTTTATATTAACTGAATGAGCCTTAATATATTTTTCGCTATTTACAGCGGAGTGATCAATATATTTTCCAGGCTCTATATCAGTTATTAAAGTTCCATTCATATAAGTATTTAAAATCTGAAGACCTCTACATATTCCAAGATATGGCATGTCGTTATTAATCGCATAATCTGTGATAAATAAATCAGACTCATCTCTAATTCTAAAAACTCGTCCAATCTTTGAGCTAGAATTTACTCCATATCTTAAACTTTCAACATCATTTCCACCTGTAACTAAGACCCCATCGACAATATTTAAAACATCTCTTAAATAATTTTCATTATAAGAAGGCTCAATTACAATTGGAACTCCTCCCGCATAAATAATTGCATTTAAATAGTCAACTGCAACAGCAGAGTAGTCTTGTCCCAAAGCACCTAAACCCTTATTTAAAAAATAAACATCGTCATCAACATAATTTGAAGTAATTCCAATAACTGGTTTCATATCTAACCTCTATACACTTTAAAAAATTTTTGAATTCAACTAAGATTTTACCACTCACCAAAATCCATTCCCTCAAATTCAGGTTTTGGTTCTTTTACTATATCTTTATACCAAGACGGATATTCTTTTTCGCCTTTAAATACTTTATCTTGCCACTCTTTGTCATTTAGTCTATTTTTATCTAAAAATTCGTAATATGTGAAAACTCCTCCGCGTCCCATATAGAGTTCATCTCCAACTGGATAGATAACATATATCTCTGCAGGTTTTCCAGTTGCTACTGAAAAAACTTCTCCTTCTGGAAGTCCAACTGAATTTTCAACTACAGTCATTAGGTCTGCAACTATTGGCATTCTCCTGTCTTGTGGATTTGAAATTTCATACCAGTATGAAAGTCCGTTTTCATCTTCTGATTCGACAAAATCTATCATTAGAGATTCCATCCATCCTCCAATATATTGAAGTTCTCGGTATTCTTCTTCAGTCAAAAGTTCATTATTTAATTCTTTTTTAGAGCAAGTGATTAATAAATCTACTAACTTTTCGAAATCATTTAATTTTTCTTCGTTCTTTTCGCTTAAAATTTCTCTGTCCTTTAAATTAATTTTTGTATATTCAATTAGCCAATTTAATTTGTCGTATAAATCTAAATTTGGTTCGACATAGGATTTAAGATCGGGTTCCATTCCTCCGCCCATTTCTGCCATTACAGCTTTTCCATAAAGTATTGTGTCATGTTTAAGTTCAGCGTAAGAACCAAGAGCAGATACTATATCCTTAGTCTGCCAAGCTTTATTTTGCATAAACATCGGATATCCTTCTGTATATTCTTTATTATATGAAGATAACATCCAAAGCCATCCGCGGTACAAATTCTTTTGCCACTCTTCGTCTTTCATGTTTTTAAAAGTTTTTATGTTTTCATCAATTCTATTTTGATACTCGTCCCACTTTTGATTATATGAATCATTTTTTTGAATTTCATATGCAAGTTTATTGTCAAATGTGCTCATGAGATCAAGTCCTGAATAAATAGGTCTCTTTGATGGTTCTCCTGGTTTTGCTATGTCGACAGTATTTTGCATAAATACATTATCTAAAACTGCCCTTTGTGGAATTAATCTAAATGATTTTCCCATAAATCCTGCAATCTGTGGCATTGGCATCTTTTCAACTTCTTCAAATGCAATCTTTAAATTTTTCTCGTCATCCAATTTATTTATGTCAAAATCTTTTCCATAAACTCCGTACAAAATCCTTGAGTATTCTCTAACGGATAAATCATCAGCAGTCTCTACTAAAAAGTCCATCGGTCCGACTAAATTTTCAAAAGATTTTAAGGTGTCCTCATTGTTGTAAATACTATAAGTTAATAGAAGTGACTGAAGCATTACATCTTTATCTTCTCTATCATCTTTTATAGGGAAAAATCCAACTTGTCCATAGTACATTGTGCTCTTAAAGTATTTTTCTAGATCCTCACTTCTTGTGTAATGTCCCCTTGGCTTTAGCTGAGAGTAGTCAACATCGACGTTATTAATATTTGATGGGGTTTTCTCTTCTGCCTCAATTTTTTTAAGTTCGTCTTCTACTATTTTCTCTGCCTCTTCTGGAACTTCTACCATCTCAATGTCAGATAATTTTGCGCCAGTTGCCAAGAACGCTATATTTTTTAACTGGAGTTCTTTTAAATGTTCATTTTCCAAATTGTTGTATAAATCGATGTTTGTGGCTAAAAGACTTTGATTAAAGTCCTTTAACTCTGGATAAAGTTCTTCTTTTTCCAAATTTCTTAGGAAATTGTCATAAAAAATGTGAAAGATATGTGTCACAGAGTCAGTAGTTACAAATGAAGGAATTCCCTTATATTCATTGTCTTCATAAATTTGATGAATTTGGTCGTACTGGTACTCTTCTTTTCCCTCATAACTTGTGATATTTTTAGTTTCGGCAATCATAAAGCCGTTCTCTGAAAGATCTTTTACTTGCAGGTCAGTAAAATCACCAAAGTCTTTTAAGTTTTTCACATTTGAAAGGTCACTTTCCACATTATAATTAGAAACTTTTGGCTCTACTTCAGTCTTTTTAAATTCAAGATTTATGCTTTTTCTCTCCATCTCGTCCAAAAAGCTTGTGTCTTTAAGTTCAACTCTAGAAACTTGCATCTCTTCTGTCTTAGATTCCTTCTTTTCGCATGCAGAAAGCATCAAAGCCACCGCCAAAATTGCAATTATCAAATATCTTTTCTTTGCCATTTTATTTCTCCTTTTTCTAAATAAATCTCGCACTCTTTGCCCTTAATTTTTAAAGTTTTTGAGTCGTCTAAAAATTTTGGCTCTTCATCTAATTTAACGCTCGAATAATTTTTATTAAACACGAATGAATTTATGTAGTCGTATCCATTTAAATTATATTTGCCATCTAGATCTTTCTCAATCGATAAAATCTCATCAAACCCATCTTTATCAATATCAGTCATAGTGAAATCAACCATGGGATTATTTAGCCTACTTATTCGAACTTTTGGCTTTAACCTCTTATTTTTAAAATCAACATTGTACAAAAATAATCTCTTCGCCATCTCATCATGTTGCGGTGTCTTTTTATAAACCCCAAGCGCTAACTCAGCTTCTCCTCCGTCAATATTACAAAACTCTATTTTCCAAGGTTTTAGTTTAGTTATATCTATCTCGAAAAAATTCTCTTTATCATTAATTTTAATTGTGTCACCACCAGTCTTTGATGAAGTTATCTTGGCATAAATATCGCCGCATTTTGCATCGAGAGTTTTGTTTTTATTTGAACAAGATGTACTAAAAATAAGTAAAATTATAAGTATGTATACCATAATTTTATTATATCATTTTAATTTATTAAATTGTGACAAGTAAATTACAACTTAAAAATTTTTGCAACAAAAAAAGCACGATTATTTCGTGCTTTGTCTTACTTTATCGACTTGATCTTTAACTCCACTGCCCACATCTTTAGCTTTATTTACTATATCTTTTCCATTTATTTTCTCAAACTGTTCAACTATAAAATATC
This sequence comes from Peptoniphilus sp., assembly GCA_029983555.1. Lineage (GTDB taxonomy): Bacteria > Bacillota > Clostridia > Tissierellales > Peptoniphilaceae > Peptoniphilus_A. The sequence continues at coordinate 21,497 of JASBZH010000006.1, forward strand.
TGTCTATCTTTGTATTTCCAACAAATACCGATACATTAAATACATTCATGAGAAATGCGATAACTAAACATATGAATACTACTTTAAAAAACTTTTTCATCTAATCACCTAACACTTGAGTTCACGCTCTATATCTCTATAATTTTTTAAATATTTTTCACACTCTCTTGTGAAATTTTCTCCGTGACTTAAAATTTTAAGATGGATAATTTCGTGCAGAACCACTGCCTCAATCTGCTCAACTGGCCTTTCGGCAACTTTTAAATTGATATTTATAAGTCGCCTTGTTGGATAACAAGTTCCCCAGCGGACTTTCATCTTTCTTATCTTGTACTCCACTGGTCCAAGTCCTGTAATCTTTAAATATTTTTCAAAAACTTTATCCAAAACTTCGGGAAGCTCTTTTCTATAAACTTTTTCAATTTCTCTTTCGTCTATATTTAATTTATTTCCAAAAAGATGATTTTTATATCTATTTCTACTTTCATCTTCTATTTTTAGCCCTTCAATTGTCCCCTTGTTATTTTTTATTATGCCATGTATTTTTCTTTTTGTCATATATTTTGGAGCAGAAACTTTTATAATTCCATCTTCAACTCTAATTATGAGATTTTTAATCTTTTTTCTTTTTATTTCAATATCCATCATAGAAGTGGTGAAAGTAGTCTCGAAAAAGCTTCTCTAACTTTTGTCCAATTAGACCTCTTGGCGTAGTATTCTGGAGTGATTTTTGTAGAGAATTTCATGTCCTCAATAAAGTGATCTTTTAAAGTTTTATTTATTTTTTCATCATACATAAATGCATTAACTTCAAAATTAAGTTCAAAGGATCTAATATCAAAATTAGCTGTTCCAACACTAGATAGGTAGTCGTCACTTATTACAGCCTTAGTGTGTAAAAATCCGCCCTCATATTGATAGACATTTACTCCCCATTTTAGAAGTTCGCCAGCAAATGATAGCGACGCCCAATGGACAAATGGGTGATCTTTTTTTGCCGGAAACATTATGTTGACATTTACTCCACTAAGAGCTGCAACCTTTAAACATTTTAACAATCCTTCATCAGGAACAAAGTATGGAGTTTGGATATAAATTTCTCTTTTAGCATTTGTAATTAATTTTTCGTATCCATTCCTCACTGAATCTGCCTTTGTATCTGGTCCAGAGGTCACGATATTTATGTCAATATTTCCAATTTCTTTCTCAAAAAATTCAGTTGTAAATCCCTTAGTATAATCATCTGATGCAAATTTAAAATCTAAAAAGAATCTCCATGTAAGACCATTTACAGCTGGACCTACAATTCTTAAGTGAGTGTCTCTCCAATATCCCATTTTTCCGCAAGAAATATATTCATCGCCCACGTTAAAACCACCGACATAGCCAATCCTCTTGTCGATAACTACAATTTTCCTGTGATTTCTATAGTTTATATGGGTGTTTACTTTTGCAATAGCACCTGGGAAAAATATTCCAAACTTAACTCCAGCTTCTTTTAAATCTCTTTGGTCCCTTATTTTCATACTTCTGATTCCCATTCCGTCAATCAAAAGATAAACGTCTAGGCCCTCGCGAGCTTTATCTTTTAAAATATTTATAAAAGCACTAGATAATTTGTCCGATTTAAAAATATAGTACTGCACATATATTGTATGCTTAGCCTCTTTTAGGTCTTCAAACAAAGCTTTAAATTTTTCTTTGCCATCGTTAAAAATTTTGACATCATTGTGCGTATATAAAATTTCGCCCTCAGCTCTATTAAACATCTCAATCATGTTTTCATAATTTTTAGTTCTATTGTTGGAATACTCAAAATTGTCATTTTGAATATCTCTTAGCTGAGTAATAGAACCATATTCGAGCATCTTGTCACTTCTTGATTTCCCATCAAATAATCTTGACTTAGACAAATCCTGTCCAATAAATAAATACAGAACAATTCCAACTATAGGTAAAAAGTTAATGGCCATTACCCACAAAAGTGTGGATATCGGTTTTTTTTGGTCAAATATAATTATAAACATTGACATTAGTACATTGATTATAAATAAAATCGAATATACTTGCGCAAAGTTTTTAATTACTTCTAAATAACTGCGAATCATAAAACCACCCTGTAGTATTTTTATTATTTGTTCTTTTTAGATTTATATCTTTGTTGAGAATTTAAGATTTTCTTTCTAATTCTAAATTCTGTAGGAGTTACTTCGATTAACTCATCGTCTTCAATAAATTCAAGAGCTTCTTCTAAACTCATTTTTTTAACTGGTGAAAGTTTTAAGGCCTCGTCTGAACCTGACGCCCTTACATTAGACATCTTCTTTGCCTTAGTTACAGAAACTTCAATTTCAACTCCCTTTGGACTTTCTCCAACTACTTGTCCTTCGTATACTTCTTCGCCTGGTTTAACGAAAAGTGTTCCACGATCCTGTGCATTGTGCAATCCATAAGCAAGTGCAGTTCCTGTATCAAAAGAAACTATTGAAGCGTTGACCCTTCTTGGGATTTCTCCTTTGTAAGGCACATAGCCTTCGAAAATTGAATTTAAAATTCCACTTCCCTTAGTGTCTGTCATAAATTCTGTTCTGTATCCAATTAATCCTCTAGCAGGAATTACAAATTCGAGTCTTTGATATCCGCCATTTGGCTCTTGCATATTGACAAGTTCGCCCTTTCTTCTGCCTAATTTTTCAATTACTGATCCAGCAAAAGTACTTTCGACATCGATTGTAACTCTCTCAGTAGGTTCTAATTTTTTGCCATTTTCATCATATTTAAATAAAACTTGTGGCTTAGAAACTTGGAATTCGTATCCTTCACGCCTCATGTTTTCAATTAAAACTGAAAGGTGAAGTTCGCCCCTTCCGCTCACTTTAAATGTTTCAGTGGAATCAGTTTCTTCAACTTTAAGTCCAACATCAGTTTGAAGTTCTTTAAATAATCTAGCTCTAATTTGTCTTGAAGTTAAAAACTTTCCAACTTTTCCAGCAAATGGAGAGTCATTTACTTTAAACTCCATTGATATTGTTGGTTCAGAAATTTTTACGAATTCTAAAGGTTCAATGTCATCTACAGAACAAATAGTATCTCCAATATTTATATCTTCAATTCCAGTTATAGCAACGATAGAGCCTGAATGAGCTTCCTCTACTTCAACTCTTTTTAATCCTTCAAATTCATAGAGCTGTGCAATTTTTACATTTTCTTTAAAATCTGGTTTTTGTTTATTCACTCTAACCATTTGAGAATTTTCGTTGATTATACCCTGTTCAATCTTTCCAATTCCAATTCTTCCAATGTAGTCGTTGTAGTCAATTGTTGAAATTAAAAGTTTGAAAGGAAGGTCGTCTTTATTTTCTGGTGCTGGAATATATTTTAAAATTGTTTCAAAAAGTGGCTTCATGGAAGTCTTTTCATCGTCTAAATCAAGTGAGGCAACTCCCTTTTTAGCTGATGCAAATACGAAAGGACAATCTAGAATATCTTCATCTGCTCCAAGTTCAATAAATAAATCTAGAACTTCGTCAACAACTGCTTCTGGACGGGCCTCTGGTCTGTCAACCTTGTTTATACATACAATTACTGGAAGGTTTAAATCAAAACTTTTTTTCAAAACAAACTTAGTTTGTGGCATTGGTCCTTCAAAAGCATCTACTAGCAAAACTACTCCGTTTACCATTTTTAAAACACGTTCAACTTCTCCTCCAAAGTCGGCGTGTCCCGGTGTGTCTATGATATTAATTTTTGTGCCATTATAATTTACGGCAGTATTTTTGGAAAGTATAGTGATTCCTCTTTCCCTTTCAATATCATTTGAATCCATTACTCTCTCGCTTACTTGTTCGTTTTCTCTAAATACACCTGATTGTCTCAAAAGTGCATCGACAAGTGTAGTTTTGCCGTGGTCAACGTGAGCAATAATAGCAATATTTCTTATATCTTCTCTATCCAAATTCATCCCTCTTCTTCTATTAACCTAATTTTAACCTGTATTCTATTTTAATATTTAAATAAAAAAAGTGCAATAGACTTGCACTTTAATGGATATATTTTTTATAAATTATTCAAAAGCAAATAGAGCTGCGCCTAAAGCTCCACATATTTGTGCCTCTTTTGGCACATATATCTTCTCCTTAAGATTATCTTCTAAAGCTTTTACCACTCCAAGATTGTTTGAAACTCCCCCAGTCATAATATACGGACTCTTTCCCTTTGATCTCTTTACAAGAGATGTTGTCTTTGATGCAATAGACTGATTTAATCCATTTATTATATCAGAGACTTCAGTATTATCTGCAATTAAAGAAACGACTTCTGACTCTGCAAAAACTGTGCAAGTATTTGAAATAGTCACGGGTTTTTTCCATTCTAAACCGAGCCTACTCATTTCTTGTAAACTTAATCCCAATGTCTTTGCCATCATTTCTAAAAATCTTCCTGTTCCAGCGGCACACTTGTCATTCATTACAAAATTAATTATATCTCCCGAATCGTCAAGGGAAATAACTTTTGAATCTTGTCCACCAATATCAATTACTGTCCTCGCCTCTTTATATAAATACCTCGCGCCCTTAGCGTGACAACTAATTTCTGTGACCGAAGAGTTTGAAATATCTAGATTATCTCTTCCATAACCAGTTGTTATTACATCACTTATATCTTCTCTTTTAAGGCCTGCATTTTTTAGTGCCTCTTTTAGAGCATCTTCTCCACTTCTTTTCGAACCTTTACCAGTGGATATTATGGAAAATCCAACGATTTTTTTATTTTTATCTAGTATTACTGCATTTGTACTAGATGATCCAGAATCTATTCCACACACATATTTTTTATCATCAGAAGATTTTTTAGTTTTTAATGAAAATGGATTTATCAATTCTGAAAATGCCTCCAATCTTGTTCGAATTTGTCCTTCACTCTCGGAACTTGCATCCGTCTCTATTTTTAATATCTGCGACTTATCATTGGACTTAGATTTATATTTAAAACCGTAATAGTCACAAAATTTCATAGTATGAAAAACTGTGCCGATACTCTTTGGATCATCTTCTCTCTCAAACTGCATCCTCATGCAAGGACTTTTTTGTTGTAAAAGAGAAAACGCATAGTCAGTCATAAAGTCACTTCCATCTTGTTTTAAAATTTCTCTATTTCCCGTACAAGTGTCATCTTCTACAGGAAGTCCCGTAATCTTTTCTATTTTATCTTTTAAATTTAGACTTCCGTGAGCTCCCGTTAAAATTATTCGTTTCTCATCTATTTTGCTATTTTCAAATTCATAAACTTCTGATTGCCAAATTTTTCTCGCCTTATTTTCGTCAAACTCTCTTTTTGTATATTCCTCAAGATAATTATTTAGTCTTAGAAGTTCTCTTTTCATCTGTCCTATTTCGGCAGCTCCCTTTTTGTGAGGAAGATACATGAGAAATAAAAAGTCCATTTTCTTTTTCTTTGCTAATATGTCATATATTCTCCTGCAAACATCACAACAGTCGACGAGAAAAACACTCTTTATATCCTTTTCAAATATCTCCTCAAGAACTGCCCTTCCATATCCACAAAGATTTGGATGACACATTGACTTACAATTATTTGACGCGCCAAGTTTTGGATCAAACTTTACCATTTCTAAGTCATAGCTTTTAATAAGTTCAATTGGAGTATATTTACAAACATAAAATATTTTATTTTCCATACTTCTTTTTCTCTAACACCTCGATAAAAGCGTTAAGTCTAGTAGAAACCTGCCCGTCAGATGAATTTCTTCTATCCACGCAGTCTCCATCCAAAACTAAAACGGGTATGTCGTCATTTTCAAAACTGTCTTTAAAGAGTTGCGATAGACCCATAGTCTGTTTGCATCCCCATTGACAAAAACAAATTGCACCATCGACATTTAATTTTTTTGCCATTTCCAGTGCACTTTTTACCCTTAACTCTCCAGTATTCCAATTGCTATAAATTAGTCTCTTTGCCATGCTCTCGTAGGGCTTATTGTAATCCAAATCTACAAAATCTTCAAAATTCATATCGCAGGCAATTATCTGAACTTTATCATTAAAATTAAACAGCTCTCTTACCGGTTTTTGCCATGACGGAACAATGTGTAGCCACAAAATTTTTATTCCATCAAAATCATCTGCATCTTTAAAATCATCTAAAAGAGTCTTAGCATAGTCATAACACATCTCTGTTCCAAGGCCGTTATGCACAAAATATGTCTCGTACATCTCGCTTGTTACATCACTTGGCAGGTATTTATTTTCTTTTTCAACAAGAATTTTTTTAAAAATATCAATTGTATCTTGTGATCTCTTAACAGTTTTCTTTAGCTTTTCTTCATCTAACTTTTTACCTGTTAAATCTTCCAAAAATTTTACCACTTCTCTTAACTGATCTGCGACATATAAAACTGAGTCCTCTGACTGCTCATTTGGAACTTCAAGGTAGTAATTTGGAACTTCAAAATGAGAAGATAATTCCTTAAAAGTCAAATTGTTGGCATCGCAAATATATGAAGTGTTGATTATGGCTTTTGGAGTTTCTATAAGATTTAAATAACTAGCTCCCAAAAGGGCCTTGTGAAAAGAACAGTAGGTTTCAGATATTCCCTCTCTTTCTGCCTCTTCAAGAAATATATTTTCACAATAACTTCCATTTAAAAAGCTAGAGAAAAGTTCTGCACACATTGGAACAACATCCATAGCCTCTAAAATTTCACACGGCATAAATATATTTACAAGGACAACTTCATAAGGATTTTTAAGCGCCCTTTGAACTACATTATTTACATAAACTGCTGCCTTTCTCTTAGATTGCGGCAAGTTTTTATTTGGAAAGTATTTTAACTTTTTACCAAAGAGATTGTATCCAAGTAGAAGCCTATCTCTCGCCTTTTTGGGAGAAGTCTCAACTAATTTTTCTATATATTTTCCAAAATCCTCTGTGGATTTTATCATTATATTTCATTACCCCTTGAATTTTTCAACTAGTTCGTCAAAAGTTATTTCGACTTGTTCGCCACTTTTCATATTCTTTAGAGAATATGCTCTATTTTTAATTTCATTTTCGCCAACTACAATTACATAAGGAACTGCAGTTTGGTCTGCAAATTTAAATTTCTTTTTAAGTTTAGCAAACTCTGTATAAATATCAACTCTAACTTTCTTTTCTCTTAGTTCAGATACGAGTTTAATTCCCTCTGAGATGCAGTCGTCCATTGGAATAATGAGTAAATCAAATAGAGATTTATTTTCACTCTCTATTATTTTGGCCTCATTTAATTGATAAAATAGTCTGGATAGTCCAATTGAAATTCCAACTCCAGGAAGAACCATGTCAGTGTAATTGCTCGCCAAGTTGTCGTATCTTCCGCCAGAGCAAACAGATCCTATTTCAGGATATTTATCTAGAGTTGTCTCATAAACTGTTCCAGTATAATAATCTAGACCTCGAGCGATTTTAAGATCAATTTTATAAGATTCTTCGTCTATGCCAAAATCCCTAATATATCCAATTACTTCAGTTATTTCACTTAATCCAGTTTTAAAAATTTCATCTTCAATACTTAAATCTCTAAGAGACTCGATAACTTCATCGACACTTCCGTCAATTTTTATAAATTCGATAATTTTTTTTGCAGATTCTTCGTCAATTCCACTTGCAACTAATTCTTCAATTACAGCTTCTTCGCCAATTTTTTCCAACTTGTCGACTGCGCGAAGAGCATCAGTTGAATCCTCGATATTTAGAGAAGAGAAAAATCCCTTTAAAATTTTTCTATTATTTATGTGAATTGTAAAATCGCTAAATCCCAAATCTTTAAAAGTGTGGAAAATAACAACTGGAATCTCAGCGTCATTTACAAGGGAGAGTTCACCATTTCCAATTGTGTCAATATCGCATTGATAAAACTCTCTAAATCTTCCCTTTTGAGCTTTTTCACCTCTATATACTTTTCCAATTTGATATCTCTTAAAAGGAAAGGAGAGTTCATTAAAGTGTTCAACTGTGTATCTAGCAAGTGGAACTGTAAGATCAAATCTAAGACTCATATCAGTCGAACCTTTTTCAAATCTATAGATTTGCTTTTCAGTTTCTCCACCACCTTTTGCTAGGAGCACTTCTGATTTTTCAATTACCGGCGTATCTATTGGAAGGAAACCATGTTTTTCATAATTCTCTTTTATAATGTCTCTTATCTCGTTAAAGAGGATTTGATCTTGTGGCAACAATTCCATAAAACCTGGAAGAGTTGAGGGTTTCACTATACTCATATTATCACTCCTATTAATATTTTTATGTTAATAGTATTTTAACATAAGTAATTGATATTTTCATACTTTTATTTATTATCTGATGAAAGTAAAATGTAAATATTTAAATAAATTATTATTATTTATTTTTTAAAATTTATATTTATTTAAATTTAGAGCATAAATTTTACACTGTGATATAATATGTATAGTAATTATCTACTAATTTAATCGATTGAAACTTTTAAACTTTATAAGAAAAGAAGGCTTTTTATGTATCATGTAGGAATAGTTTATAATGACAGGGATGATCACAATCAAAGTGATAATTATATGACATCCGAGAAGGGAAATTTAAACGAAATTGCAGATGCAAATGAAGTTAAACAGGCTCTTGAAGAAAAAGGACATAGAGTCAGTCTAATTAAAATGAGTAAGAATATTTTGACAGATATTTCAAAAGATAAATCTATCGACTGTCTTTTAAATTTATGCTGCGGCATTACAAAATCAAAAGAACAGGCCAATATCATTTCTCTATTTGAACTTACGGGAATCCCCTTTGTAGGATCGTCTGCCTTTGTACAAGAAATTGGTCTAAACAAATCTTTTACAAAACACATTTTCGATGCATATGACATACCAAATGCGAAATTTCAAGTTTTTACATCTGAAAATCAAAAATTAAATAATAATCTAGAGTTCCCGCTAATGGTTAAACCTGAAAGCGAATCATCTTCTGTGGGAATAACTAAAGATAGTATAGTTAGAGATAAAGATGAGCTCAAAAAAAGAATCAAGTACGTTCTCGATAATTTTAACCAAAACGCACTAGTTGAAGAATTTTTACCAGGCCGCGAATTTACCGTATCTGTAATTGGCACAGATGAGCCAAAAGTTCTTCCAGTACTTGAAATTATCTTTATAGACGATAAGGATGACCAAATTCAGTCAAGAAAAATTAAAGAAGAAAACAAAATAAAAAGAGTTGCACCTGCAGATCTTCCAGAAGATGTGACTAGAAAAATCAAAGAAAACGCACTAAAGGTGTATAAAATTTTCGGCTGCTCTTCATATATAAGAATTGATATAAAGATGGACAAAGATGACAACCCAGATTTTATCGAACTAAATACTCTTCCTGGTCTTTTTAAAGAAAAATCAGACGTTCCATTTATCGCAGATAAATATGGAATGAACTACGGAGATCTATTGGACTTTTTAGTTAAAGATGCCGTTAAAAACTTTAAAGAGTAATTAATTCTAAGACTTAAAAATATTTCTAGATATTTATAAAAACTAAACCATTTATAGCGAGATAAAAGTACAAAACCTCTGTAACTCTCTACTTTATGCTAAAAAAATTTTTTCTAAATAATTATTTTTCTTGATACTTTTTATCAAAAAATGGTAAAGTATATGTGTAGGTAAATTTTGCAATAATAAAGTTTATTACTCATATATTTACCTTAAATTACAATTTATTTTCACAGGGGGAAGAAAAATGGAAAGAATTACAGTTGAGTTTGGAATGTTTGAAACTCTATTTTTGGCTGTAATAGGAATCTACCTTGGGGATTTCTTGAGAGATAAGTTTCCAGTTTTAAAGAAGTACTGTTTGCCAGCTCCAGTTGTTGGCGGAACTTTAATCTCAATATTTACTATGATTTTATATTATGCAAATATCTTAGAACCAAGTTTTGATTTCAAGACAGTCAACACTTTATTTTATTGTTTGTTTTTTGCAGCTAGTGGTACTGCAGCAAGTATGACGCTACTTAAAAAGGGTGGCAAGCTCGTTGCTATATTCGTAGTTCTTGCAGCAATTTTATCTATACTGCAAAACTCAGTGGCACTTGGTGTAGGAAAACTTCTTGATGTAAATCCACTCATCTCAATGATGACAGGTTCAATTCCACTTTCTGGTGGACACGGAAATGCTGCAAGTTTTGCACCAATGGCAATTAATAAGCTCGGCGCTCCTAAAGCTGCAATGGAAGTAGCTATTGCTTCTGCAACTTTTGGACTTATCGTAGGTTCTCTACTTGGCGGACCTTTTGGAAATTTCGTAATAAAAAAACACGATCTAGAGGGCGATTTAGTTCAAATTAAAGACATGTCCTTAAATGAAAAGGCAACAGAAATTTTTGTCAACAGATCAAATGTCATGTCTGCAGTTTTACTTTTGGTTACAGCTTGTGGAATTGGTCAAGTTATATTTTTAATTTTAGAACATTACTTGGCACCTCGCGGAATTACAATTCCAATTCACGTATGCGCAATGATGGGCGGTATTTTAGTAAGACTTTATTTAGACAAAAAGAATAAATCCGATGAGGCACTTATCGAATCTCTAGATATTATCGGAGATTTCTCCCTTGCCCTTTTCGTTTCTATGTCAATTGTAACAATGCAGTTGTGGCAACTAGCAGGACTTGGACTAAGCCTTGTAATTTTACTAGTAGCACAAATCATATTGATACTTCTATTTGTCTACCTAATAACATTTAGGTTCCTAGGAAAAGACTACGACGCCGCAGTTATGGCTGTCGGTCACTTGGGATTTGGTACAGGTGCTGTTCCAGTATCAATGACTACAATGAAAACAGTTTGTGACAAGTATAGATTTTCACAAATAGCATTTTTTGTAGTTCCTGTAATCGGAGGTTTTATAAACAACTTGACCAATGCTTTTATAATAACAACATTCTTAAATATAGCAGCAAAAATGGCTGTTGGATTTTAAAATTATTTAGTAAAATTTATAAATTTAAAAAAGTTCTATGATAATCAGTTTAATATCATAGAACTTTATTTTTTGCAAAATATAATTTTAAGAAAATTGAAAAGATTATTCCGACTATAAAAGATAGAGCGGCATAAATTCCATAAGTCTTAATATCGAAAAAATATAAAATAAAAAATATATTAAAAGCAAGTGGAGTTAACAAAATATATCCCCAGTACAACTTTTTGTTTTCAAAAATCATTGGCATTGAAATCAAAATTGGAAGCGCAAATCCACTTAAAAAATATCCATTTAAAAATGAAATAAAACCATTAAGAATCATTTCGCCAAAAATTATTGGCACACAAGCCACAATTGTTATCAAATATAAAATTGGAATCAATTTACTTTTCATTCTAATCACATCTCTTTTTTCATTATACTAAAGTTAAAAATTTTATGCAAAAATAAAGGCACTACCTCTGTAGCGCCTTCATTATCATATATTTATAAAGTATTATTTTCAAGTTTTGTAAATGTTCTTGGTTTCAATCTATTTTCTATTACTCCCAAGATTAAATCTGCTAGAACTGCCATAAGTGCAGTCGGTATTGCTCCTGCAATTATAATTGGTCCTCCGTTTGCAACGGTAATTCCTCTAGTTATGATATCTCCAAGTCCACCTGCTCCGATAAATGTTCCAACAGCTGTTACTCCAATTGCAACTACTAGGGCATTTCGAATTCCACCCATTATAATTGAAATTGCAAGTGGAAATTCAACTTTTTTCATAATTTGAACTCTCGTCATTCCCATTCCAGTCGCCGCATCTACAAGAGAAGGAGATACAGAATTTATACCTGATACTGTATTTTTTAGAATTGGAAGGATTGAATACAAAAATACTGAAAATATTACTGTGTTTGGTCCAGTTCCTATTGCAAACATCAAAATAGCAAGCATTGCAAGTGATGGAATAGTTTGAAGTACATTGGCAATTCCAATTATTACAGAGGATAATTTTCCCCTTCTAGCTATAAAAAATCCAAGAGGAATTGCAACTATAGCTGCAAATAGCACTCCATAAACTGATATCAAAAAGTGTCTTGTAAATTGGGAAAATACATAGTAACTATTTTGTGAGTAGTATAAAAATACGTCTTGCATTATTTTCCCTCCTTTAAAAATTTGTCAAATATTCTATCTTTTTCATCTATCTTTTTGTCGTCAAAATAATTATTTTCCTTTAAAAAGTCCTCCGCAACTTGTGATGGCTCTATTAAATCTTCATCAGCGCGTCTATTTAATTCCTGCATTGTTTCTGTAGATATAGAACCAACAAGAGATAATAAAGCTTCGTTTACTTCTGGATGTTTTTGTGCAATCTCTTTAGAAGCAACAGGTGAGCAGTCATAAGGTGGGAATAACTTTTTGTCATCTTCAAGTAAAACTAAATCATAAGATGCAATTTTACCATCAGTCGAATATCCCAAAACTACGTCCATTTCCTTAGTTGCAAGAGCCGTATATACTAGACCAATTTGCATTGGATAAATATCTTTAAATTCAAATCCATAAAGGTCTTTAAAGGCCTCATATCCATCGCCCTTTCTAGTAATCCATGCAGTGTCGACTCCGACTTTTAAATCTCCCTTTAATTTTTCTAAATCAGAAACCTTTTTAAGGTTATGTTTTTCGGCAAACTCTCTTGTCACCATGAAAGCATAAGTGTTTTCAAACCCAAAAGATGGATACCAAAATCTATTCCACCTCTTGTAGTATTCGTCCTGAACTACTTTCATCGCCTTATCTGGATCTTTAATTGGCTCCATGCCGAGTTCTCCAGTAAGCGCAGTTCCAGTATACATTCCTCCGACTACATTTACATCTCCCTTAAGCATCGCAACGTGATTTAATATTGATGAAGAAAGATTTGGAATCATATCGACTTTTAAATCTGTATCATGCTTTATCTTTTGCGCAACTATCTCGCCCAAAATAAGTCTTTCGGTGTTTGATCCAGATGCTACAACTACATCATTTTTTGTATCAGTTCCAACTCCTGGAAGTGAACAAGAAGTCATGAGCATAAGTAGAGCTAAAAATAATACTACTAAACTTTTTTTAAACTTCATTACGCCACCTCACTTGTCTTATTCGGTGTCAGTTTATCTTCAACTTTTCCAAGAACAAAGTCCACTATTATAGCTATAATCGTAACTGGAATTGTTCCCCAAACAACCATAGGCATAATCGCATTGTCTAGGCCATTGAAAATATAATCGCCAAGTCCACCTGCTCCAATATATGAAGCAAGAGTTGTCCAAGCAAGTACATAAACTGCAGAAAGTCTTATTCCACTCATGATTACAGGCATCGCCATAGGAATTTGCACTCTGGTTAAAATCTGTTTTCTCGTCATTCCCATTCCCTTTGCTGCATCCATTAAACTTGAGTCAACTCCGTCAATTCCAAGATAAGTATTTCTCATTATTGGCAGTAGTGAGTAGATAAAAAGTGCAACTATTGCTGGCTTTACTCCAACTCCAAAGAGTGGAATCATAAGAGCAAGTAGTGCAAATGATGGAACAGTTTGTAAAATTGATGCAATAATCATTACAACTTTTGCAACAACCTTGGATTTCGTAAGTAGAATTCCAATTGGAACTGCAACTAAAACTCCAAGCAAAAGAGATGTTGCAGAAATATATAAATGTTCCAAAATTTTTTGCAAAATATCTGTATTATTTTCAAGTAAAAACTCAATCATCTTTCTCACCTGACTTTTTTGGGTGAGACTTTCCTTGTCCTATCTTTGAATTAGAATCTCCAGAAGCTTCGTGCATTAATTGTGTAAGATTGTCCTCTTCATACTCCTCTTCTTCTTTAGCCTCGTCTCCATCTTGGCCCCAAAGGTTTGTATAAATTGTATCAACAACTGTGGCACGAGTTACAAGTCCAACGAGTTTATTTTCGCTATCAACTACTGGTAGATTTTTAATATCGAGATTATAAATATCTCTAATTGCGTTCATAATAATTGTATTTTCTTCAATTGCATAGGCCTTTAAAAGCACTTCGTCAAGTGACTTAATATTTTTACCATACTTTTGCACATCAAACATGCCCACTTGACCTAGAAGGTGGTTTTCCTCATCCACTACAAATATTGTGTCTACCCTCTTTCTTCTCATCATTTCAAGGGCGTCGTAAGTAGATCTATCAGAAGTTAGAGAAACTGGATTTTTAAGCATTATTTTGTCCACAGTTTCATAAGAAGTTTTAGCTTCGTTTAACTTTTCTTCTCCAAGAAGTCCCTTTACATAGTCATTGCTTGGATTTTTTAAAATATTTTCTGGAGTGTCAAATTGAACAACTTTGCCCTTTCCCATAATTACAATCCTATCTGCAAGGTTTAAAGCCTCGTCCATGTCGTGAGATACAAATACAATTGTCTTTCCCATTTCACGTTGAAGTCTCTTAACGAGTTTTTGAAGTGCATCTCTAGTTATTGGGTCCAAAGCTCCAAATGGCTCGTCCATAAGAATTATATCTTGATCAGCAGCAAGAGCTCTTATTACTCCAATTCTTTGTTGCTGTCCTCCTGATAACTCAGATGGATATTTGTCCAAATAAGAAACTGGAAGATCGACCTTTTTAATTAAATTTTCAGCAATTGGCCTTAATTTATCTTCGTCCCACTTTAAAAGTCTTGGAACTAAGACAATATTGTCATAAACTGTCATGTGAGGCAACAGACCAATCTGTTGAATTACATATCCAATTTGACGCCTCAAATCGACTGGGTCCATGTCTTTTATATTCACGCCATTTATCAGAATTTCTCCAGAAGTTATTTCGTTCATTCGGTTTATCATTCTCATGCAAGTGGTCTTGCCTGATCCACTGGCGCCAATAAAACATATAAATTCTCCGTCTTTAAACTTCAAATTTATATCTTTAGCGGCAACCTGTCCCCCAGGATAAACCTTTTTAACATTTTTAAATTCTATCAAATTAATTTCCCCTTTCGAAAATATCAACATTCGTACATAAATCTAACTAATTTAATTTTTAAAAATTTCATATTTAAACACAGATACACATAATCTCAATTTAACTAAAAAAGTGTATAACCCTAAAATCAATAAAATCTAAAAGATTGTATTCATTTTAAAACTATATCTTAGTTATGTATACCCTATTTCGACTTTACTTTTAACGTTTATTAGTAAGAGAATTGGAAAAAAGCAAAAAAACTAGTTAAGACTCTATAAATAGAGATGATTTTTGCGATTTTTTAAAATTTTTCTCCGGTTTTTTTAATTATCTAAATTTTAGATTATAATTTTAAAAATATAACACAGAATTTGAATTTTTATCTAGAATATTCACAAAAAAACATCCCACAAATAATTGTGAGATGTTTCTATTTTTAAATTATAAATCAAAAATCTATTAAGATCTTGAGAACATTTGGTCAGCCCACCACTCGTCTCTATAAACTTCATATTGACCGCGAAGTTGTCCAAGTTGGAAGTCTTCCCAGTATGCCAATTCGTCATACAACTTCTTAGCTTCTTCGATTTTAGATTCTTCAGAAGCTTTTTTATAGAACTTAATTGATTGGTTTTTGATGTCAATTCCAATTGAGAATACATTTAGTGCCAGTCTAACTTTATCTACATCAACTTTGCCCCAGTCGTATTCTTTATCTCTTGTTAGAGCCTCTTTAATTTTATCTCCAAAAGAAATTTCGTCCTTTTCTGAAACTTGTTTTTTAAGTCCTTCTAGATAAGAAACGTGCTCGTCTGATTGATGTGATAGAGATTTAAATGTATCTGCTGCCATATCTCCCTCAAGCATTTCTGCAGCTTTGTCATAATATTTTATAGATTCTTTTTCAATTCTAAGTGCCTCTTCGACGATTGATAATTCGTTGTCGAAAATCTTTTCGTCATCTTCTGCATTGTACTTATCAATTGATTTTAGATAATCTATATCCTCTATATCTGAACTTGATAGCTCGATATTAGCGCTTGTTTGACGAGAGTATTCAGATTTAACATTTGTATTAGTCTTGTCAAGCTCTATGTGACAAACTCCTCCGACACAACCTGCTGATTTTACAGAATTAATTCCTGTTTCTAGAGCTTTTTCGTTAATTGGAAGAAGTTTTTTCTTTGAGTCTCCATAAACTTTTGTAAAAGCTTTTATAACTGTTTCTACTTTAACTAAATCAGTTACTGCCAAAAATGCTCCTAACATAATCATGTTTGCAACTTTTGGATTTCCAACTTCGTTTGCCAAATCAGATACTGGAATTGTAAATACATTTATGTCGTCACGAGTAGGTTCTGATTTGCAAAGAGATGAATTTATAAATAAATTTCCACCAGGATTTACGTTAGTTTCAAATTTTTCAAGTGATGGTTCGTTCATAACTATTACATCAGTAGCTTTAGAAATTACAGGAGATCCAACTGGATCTGTTGAAACAACTACAGAGCAGTTTGCAGCTCCTCCACGCATTTCTGGTCCATAACTTGGAAGCCAAGAAACGTGTTTTCCCTCTAGCATTCCTGCATAACTTATAAGTTGGCCCATGGCCATAATGCCTTGTCCACCAAAGCCTGCTGCAATTATATTTCTAGTAGTCATTATTTATCCCTCCTAAAGTTTCCAAGTGGATAGTAAGGAATCATATTGTCTCTAAGCCATGCGAGAGCATCTGCTGGAGGAAGTCCCCAGTTAGTTGGACAGCTTGATAATACTTCTACTATTCCAAATCCCTTTCCTGTAAGTTGAAGTTCAAAACATTCTTTAATTGCTTTTTTAGCTTTTCTAATATTTGCAGGTGTGTCAACTGAAACTCTTTCTACAAATTTTGCTCCGTCAATTGTAGCTAGCATTTCACTAATTTTAATAGGTTTACCTGCCCAATTTTCATCTCTTCCATAAGGAGATGTTGTTGTAACTTGACCTACTAAAGTTGTAGGAGCCATTTGTCCACCAGTCATTCCGTAAATTGCGTTGTTTACGAAAATTGTTGAAATATTTTCACCTCTGTGAGCAGCTTGAACTATTTCTGCTGTACCGATTGAAGCTAAGTCCCCGTCTCCTTGGTATGTGAATACAAATTTATCTGGGTGAACTCTCTTAATTCCTGTGGCAACAGCTGGAGCTCTTCCGTGAGCAGCTTCGTGCATGTCGCAGTTAAAATATTTATATGCAAGTACTGCACATCCTACTGGTGCAACTCCTATTGCGTCATCAAGAATTCCAAGTTCTACTAAACATTCTGCAACGAGTTTGTGAATAACTCCGTGAGTGCATCCTGGGCAATAGTGAGTTTCGAGTCTTGTTAGGCCGTCTGAATATTTATAAAGTACTTTTTCGTTAGTATTTTCCATTATTTAAGACCTCCTAATATTTCAAGAGCAGCGTCTTTAATTTCTTCAACTGTAGGAATAACTCCACCTTGTCTGCCGAAGAAATGGATTTTTTGTCTTCCTTCTACTGCAATTTTAGCATCATCTATCATTTGTCCTTGGTTCATTTCGCATACCAATACATCTTTACAATCTGGATTTATGTCTTTGAAAGAATCGTATGGATATGGCCAACAAGTAATTGGTCTAATTAGTCCTACTTTGTATCCTTCTTCTCTTAGAGCTTCGATTGCTGTTTTGGCAATTCTTGCAGTAGTTCCATAAGCGTTTATTACAAGATCTGCATCTTCTATATTTTCTACTTCTACTCTAACTTCTTTGTCACAAATTTCTTGATATTTTGCCATTAATTTTTTATTGTGAGCTTCGAGTTCTTCAGCAGATAGATAGATTGAGTTGATTATATTTCTTTCTCCTGGGTGATTTCCCTTTCCATTAGTTGCCCAGTCTTTTGTAGGGATTTCTGCTTCTTTTGCAAGTGAAAAGTCAACTGGTTCCATCATTTGTCCAAGCACACCATCACTCATAAGTACTACAGGGTTTCTGTATTTATCTGCAAGGTCAAATCCAAGTATTACTAAGTCAACTAATTCTTGAACTGAAGATGGAGCAAGAGTTATTGTTCTGTAGTCTCCATTTCCACCGCCTCTAGTTGATTGGAAATAATCTGTTTGAGATGGTTGAATTGATCCAAGTCCTGGGCCACCTCTCATCATGTTTACTATTAAGCAAGGAAGTTCTGCACCTGCCATGTAAGATATTCCTTCTTGCATTAGTGAAACTCCAGGTGATGATGAAGAAGTCATTACTCTCGCACCTGCACCTGCTGCACCATATAACATGTTAATTGCAGCAACTTCTGATTCTGCTTGTAAGAAACATCCGTCAATCTTAGGAAGTTCTCTTGCAAGATATTCTGGAACTTCAGATTGAGGAGTTATAGGATAACCGAAAAAGTGTTTGCAACCTGCTTGAATAGCAGCTGCTCCTACTGCTTCATTTCCTTTCATAAGTACTTTTGCCATATTCATCACTCCTTAAGAAATTTGTATACTGATATTATTGAATCTGGACATGTAATTGCACAGTTTTGACAAGCTATGCAATCTTCTGGTCTTGCTGCATGAGCGGGTGAATATCCCTTTGCATTGATAACTTCTCTGTTAATTTCAATAACATCTTTAGGGCAAACTGTCACACATAGTCCGCAACCTTTGCATCTGTTTTCTTCGAATTCAACTCTTCCTTTAGCCATATTTAACCTCCTATAACATCCAATCTTTTCTAAAATATAAGTCTATTGGAAAAATTTCTGCACCAATATCTTTTTTTCTCACCTCTTTTTCTATATCTCTAATACAGACTGAGTATACATATGGAAGATTTAATTTTTCTGAAACTTCTCTTGCGAGTTCATCTCCATACAAAATGTCATCAACTGTAGTTTCTTTTAACATGTGAGTTGTATTGATAATTCCGGTAACTTTTGTTTGTGAATGGCCTTCAACTTGACCTATAAACTCTCTTACAGATTGAAAGTCTTTTGTCTCTGGCCTATTTCTATTTATAACGAAATAGTGATCGTATCCATTTTCTCTAAGTATATCTCTATATCTTCCGAGCGATAAAGAACCTTTTGGGTTTCCACCCACATCTAAAACTGCCATGTAATCCTCATTTTCGAGGGGCTTTGCAATTGCAGGGTCAACTGCAGGTATGTCCAAAGAATTTCCCTTTGGAATGTTTGATGAAAAAGATTCAATTCCCTTCTCAGAAAGAAAATCCATTTGCTCTCTTATTCTAAAATATGTGTTTATAATATCTAAGTCAATTGCAGCAACCTTTTCAAAAAATTGTCGCAAATACAGTGCGTAGTTAATGGCAAACTCAGTCTTACCACTTCCAAAATGCCCTGTAATTATTTTTATCCTGTTTCCAGTTTCTACTTCGGCGTACATTTTTACCTCCTATCAATAACCCTATTAAATATTATACACTAATATCGCTCGTTTGAAAACAAATGCAGTGTATTTTAAATATTAAATAAAGTCAAAGATTTATGGACTTAATATGCCCATTAAATGACTTGAAAACTTATATCTAAACTAAAAAATGAATTTATAAATACACATATTTTTTGGTTTTAATCACTAAAGTATTGGTAACCTTTACACTAAATTTCCAAAAATTTAATTTTTTATTGATATAAATATTTATTAAAAACTTAAAATCTTATAACTATTTTAAAATAAACCAAAATTCAAAAATCTTCTATTAGAGACTTAATAAAAAGATAATTTAAATATCAAAATAAAATTTAAAACTTTAAGTTTTATAATTAATATTCGATTAAGTTCTGTATACATCTCTATTTTTAAATGTTTTTATATAACTAAATTTATT
>JASBZH010000007.1 GCA_029983555.1 Peptoniphilus sp.
AGCTGTGTTTGTTGTATTAGTTGTGTTTTCAGTAGTGTTTTCTGTTGCAGCGTTAGCTTTATCTTCGATTTGTTCTTTTTCAGCTTCTGCATTAGCATTAACTTCAGCTTTGTTAGCTTCAGCTTGTTCTTCTACTGCATTTTTTTCAGCGTTAGCTGTGTTAGCTGCATTGTCTTTTCCTTGGCAAGCAACCATGCCTAGCATTAATACTGAAATAAGTCCAACACTTGCAATTTTCTTTAAGTTTTTCATTTAATTTTCCTCCTAATTTGATCATCATTTGATCTTGTTTATCTATATAGTAATGGATGCTTGTGATAGTTTTGTGAAAGAGATGTTAAATTTTATAGAATTAATACAACTCCAAATTAAATAAACTTATTTCTATTTATTGTGAGTAATGTATAATATAAGAAGGTGAGAAAATGTACAAAGCACTTTACAGAAAATACAGATCCAAAACTTTTGACGAGTTATATGGACAAGAGGCGGTAGTAGAGTCTCTTAAAAATCAGGTTAAAAATAATGAATTAAATCATGCATATATATTTTCAGGAACGAGAGGAACGGGCAAGACTTCTGCTGCAAAAATTTTGTCGCGAGCAGTAAATTGTTTAAATCCTCAAGATGGAAATCCCTGCAATGAATGTGAAAACTGCAAGGCGATACTGGAAGAGCGAGCTATTGATGTTGTTGAAATGGATGCTGCCAGCAACAATGGTGTAGATGATATTCGTGAACTTAAGGATAAGGTAATTTATCCGCCTACAAATCTAAAATATAAAGTATATATAATAGATGAAGTTCACATGCTATCTAAGGGAGCATTCAACGCGCTTTTAAAAATTTTAGAAGAGCCACCAGCTCACTTAATTTTTATCCTTGCAACTACAGAAATAGAAAAAATTCCAGCAACTATTTTATCTCGTGCACAAAAATTTAATTTTAAAAGAATTTCTAATGACGACATTGTAGATAATCTTTCTAGAATAACAGAGCTTGAAAACAAAAAATGTGACGAAGAGGTCTTTAACTTAATTGCAAAAAGTTCTGATGGTGCAATGAGAGATGCCCTATCGGTACTCGATCAACTACTAACTATTGATAAAGACTTAATTGAAGTTGAAGATGCAATGCGAATTATGGGAATATCGTCAAATAAATTAATTTTTGAACTTACAGATGCCCTAATTGATAAAGACAACAACAAAGTTTTAGAATTAATAGATGAAATTTCAAGAGAGGGAATAGATTTTTCTATTTTGACTTCGCAGCTTTTGAGTCACTTTAGGGACCTTATGCTAGTTAAGACTTTAAGAGATCCGAAGAAGATTGTTTTTTCAACTTATATTAAGGATTTTGATTTACAATCATATAAAATTGAACTTTATGAATTATTAGAAATAATAGATAGACTTAAAGATTTAAGTATCGACATGAGATATGCAGAAAACAAGAGAGTACTTTTAGAAATGACTGCAATTAAAATTTCTATGAGGCTTAATCAAAAAGAAATTATTTCTAGAATCGAGAGTTTAGAAGAAAAAGTAAATGATGATAGTTTTAAACCTCTAAATAATCATAAAGCTTTAGATTCGATACAAGATAAAGGTAGGAACAATAGAGACTATTCACACATAGAAGATCAATCTAAAAAATTGATTTCTAATGAAAAAGTAAAAGAAAATGAGGCTAAAATATCTAAGGAAAACTCTACATCAAAGAACACTAAAGAGACCGATAATGTTGAAAATGACGCTAAATCTGATATAATAAACAGTGATATTAAAATAGATGAAATTAAATCTAATTGGGATAATATCTTAAACGAAATAAAAGCTAAAAAGTTTTCTTTGGCAGCTTCACTTGTAAACAGTGTGCCAAAGAGATTTGAAAATAATCTTTTAGAAATTGATTTTTCTAATACAGATGAGATGTTTTTTAAGATGTGTAACAATGATGAGAATAAGTCGATCATTTCAGATGTATTTGAAACTATTTATGGAGTCAAAATTGATGTCCATATGATTTACAAAAAAATAAAAAAAGAAAATAAACTAGAAGATTTATTTGGCAAGGACAATATAGAAGAAATTTAATTTATATAGGAGGAAATATGGCAAGAGGCGGATTTAATGGCTTCCCTGGTGGAGGCGGAAGAAACAATATGATGAAGCAAATTGAAAAGCTTCAAAAACAGATGGAACAAATGCAAGATGATTTAAAAAATCAAGAAATTACTGAAAGTGCTGGCGGTGGAGCAGTAGAAGCTACTGTCAATGGAAATAAAGAATTAGTAAGTATTAAATTAGATAAAGATGCAGTTGATCCAGATGATGTTGAAATGTTAGAAGATTTAATAGTAGTTGCTGTAAACTCAGCAATGAAAACTGCCGAAGAAAAGATGTCATCTGAAATGGGCAAATTTACTGGCGGTTTAAATATACCAGGACTTTAATTAGTAATGAGTAAATCTGGACCTATTGAAGATTTAATCAAAAAATTAAATAAACTTCCAGGCATTGGATCAAAAACAGCACAAAGACTTGCTTATCACATAATCGACATGGACGATATTGAAGTTAAAGAATTGGCAAGTTCTATTGTAAGAGCTAAGACAGAAATAGTTCAGTGCAGTGTTTGCATGAACTTTTCTGATAGCGATCCATGTGAAATTTGTTCGAGTCCAAATAGAGACGGATCTGTTATATGCGTGGTGGAATATCCAAAAGATGTAGAAGCTATGGAAAGATCAATGAGTTTTAATGGGAAGTATCATGTACTTCACGGCGTAGTATCTCCAATGAAGGGGAAATCTATTGACGATATTAAGGCGCGTGAACTTTTGAAAAGACTCGAAGATGGAAGTGTAAAAGAAGTCATAATAGCGACAAATCCAACGGCAGATGGAGATACAACGGCGATGTATTTAAAAAATTTGCTTGAACCATATAATGTTACAGTTTCAAGAATAGGATATGGACTTCCTGTTGGTGGAGATTTGGAATTTTATGATGAACTTACTATTTCTACAGCAATGAAAAATAGGAGAAAACTTAATTAATTTTTGGGTTTTGCCCAAAAATTTTTCTTTTAAATTTAAATAATTGCAATTAAGAATTGGGGAGAGATATTTTGTCGAAAAAAAACAATGATTTTAAAAAATTTATTCCCACTATATTTTATATAATACTTGCAATAGTGACTTTTTATGTAATTGCTATATTCTTCATTCCAAAATTAAATGAGGATGACAATATAAAAACTACAGATTATGTCAGCTTTGTTAAAATGCTAAATAGTGGCAAAGTTAATAAAGTGCAGTTGACTGACAAAAAAGTCGCATTTGAAGTTAAAGATGATGGAGAAGAAATTAAATACGAAGCAAATAGAATTTATGATCCTAATTTAGTCGATAGACTAATTAAAAATGATGTCAAGAGCGACCAGGTTTATAAAGAGGAACTAAATCCTTTTGTCTCACTTCTAATATCTACTGTTGGAACAATAGCGATGTTAGTGATAGCTTGGCTAATTATATCTAAAATTGTCATTGGTAAGATGGGAGAAGGCGGAGGAATTGGACCAATGAATTTTGGCAAAAGTGGCGCCAAAATTTATGTGGAATCGACGGATGGGATTAAATTTGATTCTGTCGCGGGCCAAGAAGAGGCTAAGGAAGCACTTAGTGAACTCGTTGACTTTTTAAATAATCCAAAAAAGTACACAAAAATTGGTGCAAAGCTTCCTAAGGGAGCACTTTTAGTTGGTCCTCCAGGAACAGGTAAGACTCTTCTTGCAAAAGCAGTTGCAAGTGAAGCAGGAGTTCCGTTTTTCTCAATTTCAGGATCAGCTTTTGTCGAAATGTTTGTAGGTCTAGGTGCCGCTAAGGTAAGAGATTTGTTTAAACAAGCTGAAGAGAAGGCACCTTGTATTATCTTTATAGATGAAATTGATACAATAGGTAAGAAGAGAGAAGCTGGAGGATTTTCTGGCAATGATGAAAGAGAGCAAACTTTAAATCAACTTTTATCTGAAATGGATGGTTTTGATGCTAGAAGTGGTGTTGTAATTTTGGCAGCGACAAATAGACCAGATTCTTTAGATCCCGCACTCTTAAGACCCGGAAGATTCGACAGAAGAATCCCAGTTGAACTGCCAGATCTACAAGGTAGAGTTGCAATATTAAAAGTTCACGCAAAGGGAATTAAAAAAGAAGAAAATATCGATTATGACCAAGTTGGTCGAGCTACAGCTGGAGCAAGTGGGGCAGATCTTGCAAACATGATAAATGAAGCGGCACTTAGAGCGGTTCGACAAGGTAGAGACAAAATGAGTCAAAGAGATATTGAAGAGTCAGTTGAAGTTGTACTTGCTGGATATGAAAAGAAAAATTCTGTAATTTCACCTGAGGAAAAGAGAATTATTGCATATCACGAAGTAGGACACGCGCTAGTTGCAGCTAAACAAAAGGGAACTGCACCAGTTCACAAAATTACAATTATTCCAAGGACTTCAGGAGCCTTAGGATACACAATGCAAGTCGATGAAGAAGAAAAATTTCTTATGTCTAAAGAAGATGCTTTTAGTACTATCGTCACACTTACTGGCGGACGATCTGCTGAGGAAATTATTTTTAAATCGAGAACCAGTGGGGCTGCCAATGACATTGAAAAGGCGACTAAACTTGCAAAAGCTATGGTTACAAGATTTGGTATGACAGACGAATTTGGATTTGTAGCACTAGAGGGCATGTCAAATATGTACTTGGGTGGCGATTCATCACTTCAATGTTCTCCACAAACTCAATATGAAATTGATGGAGCAGTCCAAAAAATTATAGAAGAAGCTCATGAAAGTGCCAGAAATATTTTACAAGAAAATATAAAAGCTCTTCATGCCATTGCAGAATATCTTTTAAGACAGGAAACTATAACTGGCGAAGAATTTATGAATATTTTAAAAAACTATGATGAGCAAGCTGAAAATTTGGATGATATTTCAAGAGATGATTCTAAAGAAGAATTAGAAGAAAATAGTGACTATTTAAATAATACAAAAAATGATATTGAAAAAGACTAAGATTTTTTATAAATTTTCTAAAATATAAAAATTTATGAATAGACACAGTGGTTTATTTTAAAAATAAGTTTTAAAATTTATCACTTGTGTCTATTTTTATTTAAATCTTTGTTAGACAACTTGATATAAAAGGGTATATAATGAAAGACATAATTTCAAAAAATGAATATTAAAGAGGAGGAAAAATGATATTTACAAACGGCGTTGTACTTTCTGTTATTATACTTGCAGCACTGTGTATTGTTAAAGTTCCAGTGTTTTTTGCACTCATGATTGCGGCAATATCTGCAGGTTTAATATCAGGACTAGATATAACACAGACAATGAAACTTTTGATAGCTGGAATGGGTGATAATGCTGAGACAGCTCTTAGCTATATACTACTTGGTTCACTGGCCTTTACAATGGAACAGACTGGTGCAGCAGCAATAATGGCTAAGAAGATTGGAAGCCTTGTAAAAGATAAAAAAATTCTTTTGTGCATAATAATTGTTATACTTGGAATAGTAGCAGAGACAATAATTCCAATCCACATAGCATTCATACCAATTTTAATCCCACCACTACTTGCAATGACTAATAAGTTAAAAATGAACAGAAGAATGCTTTCTGTATCATTTGGATTTGGACTAAAAGCTCCATACATTGCAATTCCATTGGGATATGGAGCAATATTTCAAGGACTTATAGTAGAATCTTTCAAAACTAGTGGTCTTGATATCAACATGATGGATGTAGTTAAGACTAATTGGATTCCAGTAGCTATAATGCTCGGCGGACTTATATTTGGACTAATTATTTTCTCTGGAGATAGAGAATATAAAGATGTCGAGGTAGAAGAAAAAGAAGACTTAAAAGATTTAAAACTTGAAAAGAAACATATTCTTGTATTTTTATCAGGTATTATAACTGTTGTAGTACAATTACTTACTGAGTCACTTCCACTTGGTGCACTAGTAGGGCTAATATTTATTGTTGTTACAAGAGTAATTGCTTGGGAAGATATACAAAAGATGTTGGATGGCGGTATTAACATGATGGGATTTATCTCATTTGTAATGCTAATTGCTGCAGGATATGCACATGTAGTTATTGAATCAGGTGCTGTAGATGGACTCGTAGGCGTTGCTACTTCAGTGCTTGGAGGATCAAGACTTGTAGCTTCTTATGTAATGATTCTACTTGGACTATTGATTACACTTGGAATTGGAACATCTTTTGGTACAGTTCCTATTATTTCAGCAATTTATGTTCCTATAGCTATGAATCTTGGATATTCACCAATGGCTACAATTTTACTTGTGACTGTTGCTGCAGTTTGTGGAGACGCAGGATCACCTGCTTCAGATACAACTCTTGGACCAACTTCAGGATTAAATGCAGATGGACAACACGACCACATAAGAGATACATGTATTCCAATGTTTATTTCTTATGGAATTCCACTTATTATAGTTGGTGGATTTGTTACGACAATAATTTAAAATTTAAAAATGAGTATAAAAAAAGACTTCTGTGGGGTGAATCAGAAGTCTTTTTTAAGTGATTTCTTATACATAAGTAAAGGATTTTAGCATATAAATAAGTTTAAGGATTATATTAAACAAATCACTATATACATTATAACTTTTTTTAAAGAAAAGTAAAGAAAAATTTTATATTATGGATAATATTCCATATAGTGAAATTAATTGTTTTTGATTTTCTTTTGACACTCTGGACAAAGACCTACAAGCTCAACATTATGATATTCTACGACATATCCCGTTTCCTTAGCTGCTGCTTCATCAAATTCATGGAGTGGACATTTTTCTATAGAGGAAATTTTTCCGCAGTTTGAGCAAATAATAAAATGTCTGTGACCTAAATTTGCTGTTTCGTAGTACAATAAGCCATTTGAAAATAAATTTTTTTTGAGAAAATCTTCGTCTGCAAGTTGGTTTAAAATTCGATATAGGGAAGTGAAACTCGGCACATCTCTTTTGTCAATTTTTTCAAAAACTTGTTCTGCATTCATGGGAACTTTAGATGAATTTAAAAGTTCTAAAACGGCTAGTCGCCCTTTAGTTACTTTTAAATTTTTATCTTTTAACATTTGTTTATAAGTTTTCATAATTTCTCCTTTGAATAAAAGATTATTATTTTATATAAATATATTATATCAATTTCTTTAAAAATACCAATTTGTACTCAATTATAAAATATTTTCTAAATACTATTGATTATTATTTACATTAGAGTATAATGTTTTTAAAGTCAAAAGGTTTGTAAATAAATTTTGTAATTTAAATTACAAATTTATCTTATTCAATTTAAAATTTAATATCACTAGTGAAATTTATCGCTTATTAAGTTATAAATATTTAAAACTTTGTCACATATATGTTTAATTATGTTACAATTTAAAATATTTTAAAGCGAGATAAATCTTTTGAGATAATTTAAATATTATGGAGGAATTATGAAAAATTTAAAAAAAATAATATTTTGTCTTGCTGCTCTAATATTATTAGCAGGATGTTCAAAATCTGAAAGCGCAAATAAAGAAAATAATACAGAAGATAAAAACGATAAATTGAAAGTTTATGCTTCAGTGTATCCGATGTATGACTTTGCAAATAAGATTGCGGGAGACAAGATGGATGTTCAGTTAATTGTACCACAAGGGGTAGAACCTCACGAATGGGAACCTGATCAAGATACTATTAAAAATCTAGAAGATGCAGATATCTTTATTTACAATGGGGCAGGTCTTGAATCATGGACAGATAAGATTATAAACTCTCTTGACAATAAAAACCTTGTCACTTTAGAAGCAAGTGAAGGTTTAGAGATTTTAAAATCTAATCATTCTCATGAAGAGGAACACGAAGATGAAGAAGAACATGAACATAATCACACAGGACTAGATCCACATGTTTGGCTTTCACCTATTAATGCTAAAAAAGAACTTCAAAATATTAAAAATACTTTTGTAAAAGTAGATCCTGAAAATAAAGACTATTATGAAAATAATTATAAAGAGTACTCTAAAAAGTTTGATGAATTGGATAAAAAATATAGAGAAAACTTATCAAATTTAAAAGACAATAAAATTGTAGTAAGTCATGAGGCTTATGGGTATTTATGTAAAGAATACGGACTTGAACAAATGGGACTTCAAGGAGTAAATGCACAGACAGAACCAGATGCTAAGAAGATGGCAGAGATAATTGACTTTATTAGGAATGAAAATGTCAATACAATTTTTACAGAAGAGTTAATTGACCCTAAAGTTTCAGAAGTTATAGCAAGTGAAACTGGTGCCGAGGTAAAAGTTTTATCTCCAGTTGAAGGACTAAGTCAAGAAGAAATCGATAATAATGAAGATTATTTAAGCATAATGCAGACAAATTTAGATAATTTAGTGGGAGCTTTGAAATAGTGAATGAACTTATACTTGAAATTAAGAATTTAAGTTTTAAATATGGGTCTAATTATATTTTAAGAGATGTAGATTTAGATATTTATAAGGGCGATTATATTGCCCTTATAGGTTCTAATGGAGCGGGCAAGTCAACCTTTGTAAAGCTCATTTTAAATCAGCTTAATGCAGATGAAGGTGTTATAAAATTTCACAAGGATCTTGATTATTCAAACATTGGATATGTTCCACAAATTGAAGCATCGACAAATTTACAGTTTCCAATAACTGTTTTTGAGCTCGTTTCTTTAGCTCTTTTTTCAAATGAAAAGAGAGGTTTTAAAAAGATGAAAAAAAACGATAGGGATAAAGTAATTGAAGCTCTTAAAATTGTAAATATGCAGGATTATGACCAAAACTTATATTCTGAACTTTCAGGTGGACAAAGACAGAGGGTCTTAATTGCAAAGACCTTAGTCAGAACTCCGAAGTTTTTGATACTCGACGAACCTATGACTGGGATTGATAAGGAATCTAGAAAGTCCTTGTTTAAACTTTTAGATCACATAAACAAGAGTCATGGTGTGTCAATTTTAATGATCACACATGACCTCGCTCAAGTTAGAGAAAATGTAAATAAAATTTATATGGTAGAAGACCACAAGATAAGACGGGTGATGAAATGAGCATTTTTTCATACTCATACATGATTAAAGCTCTCATTGTTGGAATAGCAATTTCAATAATAATTCCTTTTATGGGAGTAGTTGTAGTGAATAAAAAAATATCTATAATTGGAGATGCCCTTTCTCACGTTTCACTTGCTGGAGTTATCTTGGGACTTATAACTTCAGTTTCACCAATATTTACTGCAATAATACTCTGTGTAATTGCATCGCTTTTTCTTGAATATATAAGGACAAAATTTCCTGGTTATCAGGAGATTTCTACTGCTATTGTCATGAGTGCAGGCATTGGTCTTGCTTCAATTTTATCGGGTTTTGTAAAAAAATCTGCAAATTTTGAATCATTTTTATTCGGTTCTATAATAGCTATACCTAAATTTGATTTTTATTTAATCCTTGCAGTAGCTTTAATTGTATTTCTTGTTTTTATTTATTATTTTAAAGATTTAATGTATATTTCTTTTGATGAAGCATCTGCACGACTTGCTGGAATAAATGTAGATAGAATAAATTTAATTTTTATGATTTTAATTGCAATTACAATTTCAGTATCAGCAAGGACCGTCGGTATTTTAATCATATCATCTTTAATGGTAATTCCCGTCGCATGTGCGATGCAGTTTAAAGTTGGATATTTAAAGACTACAATATTGTCATCTATATTTGGAGTTATTTTTACAATATTAGGACTTGTGATGTCATTTTATTTAGGCTTAAAGCCAGGCGGAACAATTGTAATGATTGGAGTCATATTTTTAATAATTTTATTGATAAAAAATAAATAACTGATTTTAAGAAAACCTTGGAAAACCAAGGTTTTTTATATATAAAGTTTTAAAAACATATTATTTAAAATTTATGTTACCTAATTAATTTTCATTGCCAATTCTTACACACGTCGACCCATTCTTTATAGTTTGAATATTGTTCAAGCTCTAAAATGGAGAGTTCAATTGCACTGTTGCTACTTCCACAAGCTGGAAATACAGTGTCAAATCTTTTTAAAGACTCATCAAGATAAACAGTTACGCCTTTATTTACAGCAAAAGGGCATACTCCTCCAATGTCGTGACCAATCAAATCATAAACTTCATCAGTTTTAATCATTTTTGCTTTAGTTTTAAAAAAAGATTTGAACTTTCTATTGTCAACTTTTGCATCACCTGCAGTCACAACAATTATTGGACTATCATCTACAATAAAAGATAGAGACTTGGCAATTCTTTTGGGTTCACAATTTGCTGCTTTAGCTGCAAGTTCAACTGTAGCAGTTGACTCTGTAAATTCCATAATCCTATCTTCTATGCCATATTTTTTAAAATATTCTCTTACTTTATCAATTGCCATATATATCCCCAATTCTAAATTATTTTATGGATATTATTTTATTTCACACTTATTTAAGGAAATAAAAATCAAGATATTTAAATCCTATCACACATTAATAAGTTAAACAAATATTAGATACAATAAATAGTGAAATATATTCTCCTTTAGGGTAGAATTATAAATAAGAGGTTAAATGAATTGTGATAATATGAAAAAGACAAATGCAGTTAGACTACTTGAAACTAATAATATTGATTATGAGCTTATTGAATATTCTAAAAAAAACGGCATAGGCGGAATGGATGTGGCGAGGAAACTAAATGAAGATCCAAAAAAAGCTTTTAAAACTCTTGTAACTGAATCAAAAGAGGGAGAAAATTTTGTGTTTGTCGTGCCAGTAAATTCTGAACTTGATTTAAAAAAGGCTGCTGCGAGTGCAAATACTAAAAAAATTGAGATGATACCTCAAAGGAAATTACTTCCGCTTACTGGATATGTACATGGTGGTTGTTCGCCAGTTGGAATGAAAAAAGAATTTAAAACGTTTATTGATAAGTCTGCTGAAGATCAAGAATTTATATATATGAGTGCAGGTAAAGTTGGATTGCAGATGAAAGTAAATCCAAGGGAGCTTAAAAAAATTATCGATATAGATTTTGTCGATATTGCAAAGGAGTAGTTATGTATAGAGAGATTTATGAAAAATGGCTTGAGTATCCTAATTTGAGTATTGATTTAAAAAATGAGCTTAATTCAATAAAGGATGACGATGAAGAAATAAAGGATAGATTTTTTAAAGAATTGGAATTTGGAACTGCAGGACTTCGTGGAATTTTAGGTGCAGGTACAAACAGAATGAATTATTTAACTGTTGCAAAAACTGCTCTCTCACTTGCAGAAGTTATTAAATCTTATGGTGAAGAGGCTTGCAATAGAGGTGTTGTAATTGGAAGGGATATGAGAAAAAACTCTTATGAATTTTCAATTATTACTGCAAAGATATTGGCAGAAAGCGGCATAAAAGTTTACTTATTTACGGGCATAAGGCCAACTCCAATACTCGCATATTCAATAAGATATTTAAATACGATTTCTGGAGTAATGATAACAGCATCTCATAATCCAAAGCTTTACAATGGCTTTAAATTATATTGGGAAAAGGGATCTCAAATTTTAGATGATATCGCATTAAAGATGCAAGAGGCTTCTTTAAAAATAGATATATTTGATTATGATTTTGAAAGTTTAAAGCCTCTAGGAGAGTATAAAAATATAAAATTTTTGTCCGAAAAAGTAATTAAATCATATTTTAGAGAGACTTTAAAACACACTTTGACAGACGATGTAGATAAAGATATTAAAATCGTCTACACTCCGCTTAGTGGATGTGGAAATAGATATGTAAGAAAGATTTTAGATCTCAGGGGATTTAAAAATGTATATGTAGTTGAGGAGCAGGAAAATCCAGATGGCAGCTTCTCTAATGTTAAAAATCCAAATCCTGAAAATATAGAAGCTTTTGATAAGGCGATTGAACTTGCTAAGAAAAAAGATGCAGATATAATTATTGCAACTGATCCCGATTCAGACAGAGTCGCTGTTTTAGAAAATGGAGAAGAAATTTTTAAAATGACTGGAAATATCATGGGATTTTTATTGGGAGAATTTCTTCTTGAGAGATTGAGTGAAAAAAATATAGAACTCAATAGAAGTGCAATAGTAAAGACAATAGTCACTGGTGATATGATTAAAAAGATAGCTAAGGACAAAGGTGTGGAAGTTTTTGAAACTTTGACAGGATTTAAAAACATCTGTAAAATGGCAAATATCTGGGATGAAACTAATCAATATGAATTTATCTATGGATATGAAGAGTCAATAGGCTATGTTTTTGGAAATCACCTAAGAGATAAAGATGCGATAATAACAACTATGATAGTTGCTGAAATGGCTGGTTATCTAAAGAAAAGGGGAAAAAGTTTAAAGGACTATAAGGAAGAAATTGAAAATAAATATGGATATTTTGAAGAGTATTTAGATTCATTTTATTTTGAAGGCGTTGACGGTATAGTGAAGATGCAAAATATAATGAATGATTTTAGACAAACAGATTCTTTTGAATATCTTCCTGATGTGACTGAAAAGATTGACTTCTTAGAAGATAAAGTAAACCCAGCAAATGTTTTGAAATTTTATTTTAAAGAGGACACTTGGTTTGCCCTAAGACCTTCTGGAACAGAACCAAAAATAAAAATATATGCATATTCAATTGATAAAGATAGAGAAAAAGCCAAAGAAAAGATAGACGATATTAAAAGTGCTGTAGTTAATAAGATCAATTAATGGGGGTTGTTATATGATTCTATTTTGCGATTTTAATCCAAAGATAGTTAGGGAATATACTATTTCTGATGAAAATAATA
Source organism: Peptoniphilus sp. (assembly GCA_029983555.1). GTDB lineage: Bacteria > Bacillota > Clostridia > Tissierellales > Peptoniphilaceae > Peptoniphilus_A. Next base: position 12,924 of record JASBZH010000007.1, read on the forward strand.
CAATAGAGAAAACTGATATTTATCCAAGTGGACTTGGCATTGAGATGGCGACTTTTGTTAAACAAATTGGTTCAGATTCTAAGTTGCTTCTTTTAAAGGGAACTGATATAGGGGATGAAATTTTAGAAAAACTAAGAAGTATTAATATCCCAGCTACTATAGTTAATTTAAAAGATGATAATGTTGAAGAAATTATTATTAAAAATTCAGAAAATTCAAAAGATTATCACACAAAATCGCCAAGGATAACTATGGAAGATAAAAATGAACTACTAGCGCAATTTGAAGAAATGGCTACAGATCAAAATGTAGTTGTGCTTCCAAAGCTAAATCACAATAGTCTAGATTCTACTTTATATGAGAGAATGGTTAAATTTTGTTACAACAAAAATATAAAAATTGCAATCAATCCTTCAAATATAAAAGAAGTTGAAAATATAAAACCGTATATTTTAATGCTAGATAAGAAAGATTTAGAAAGAGATATTACACTTGAGTATACTGGAGAAGTTCTCAAGATGAATGAAAAGCTCTTAAAAAAAGGTGCGGGAATAATTATAGTAAATAGCAGAAGAAATACAATTATTTCAACTAAAGAGAAAAATTATAGAGCATATTTAAATAAAAAGAAATTAGAAAAAGAAGTAAATATTGAAAAATTTAACACTATATTTGCATTATCTGGACTTTCAGTTGGGATAGATAGAGATTATGATTTTACAACTTCTATAAAGCTTGCTATTGCTTGTGGTGTTTGTGATAATTTTATAGAAGACATGGAATTAGGTATGGGTTCAATTAAAAAACTAATGAACATTGTAGAAGTAGAAGAAATGTAGGGGGAAAGATGAAGAACTTTAAGTTAAATAGAAAAGATGTAGCATTCGCATTTATTGACATGCAAGATAAACTCTTAAAATCAATAAGTAATAGAGATACAATTATTGAAAATGCAAAAATTTTATCTCAAATGGCTAAAATTCTAAAATCAGATTCTCTATTTACAGTTCACGCCCCTGACAAACTCGGCTATACTAATGAAGAAATAAAAGAGCCTCTTAGTGGAAAGATTGAATTTTCAAAACTCAAATTTAATTCTTATGAAGATGAAGACATAAATTCTGAGATTAAAAGACTTAAGAAAAGACAATTTGTCCTATGTGGCATAGAAACTCATATCTGTGTTTTGCAAACTGTAAGGAGTTTATTGTCAAGTGGATATGAAGTATTTGTAATAGAAGATGCCGTAGGATCGAGAAATGAAAAGTATTCACAAAATGCAATAAATCAAATGAGAGAAATGGGTGCAGTGATCACGAATGTGGAGACAGTTTTATTTGATTTAGCTGAATTTTCTGGCACGAAAGAATTTACAACATTACAAAAATTAATAATTTGAAACAAAGCCTTTGATAGAGGCTTTTTTTTATTCTATGATATAATTGAAATGGTGATTGTATGAAAATAGTTCACATCTCGGACTTACATTTAAAAAAGTTTTACAATGGAGATTTGCCAATAGAAATTACAAAAGAATTAATAGAAGATGTTTGGAAGAGTTTTTATGAAGTTTCTAAATATATAAATAAAATTTCTGCTGATATAGTCTTGATAGCGGGCGACGTATACGAAAGAGAATTTTTTAACATGAGCGATATGAATAGATTTCTAGAAATTATAAAATCTATTGATGCTAAAGTTTTTATTTCATGTGGAAATCACGATTATCTAGATGATGATAGTTTGTGGAATCGTGTCGAGTTACCTAAAAACCTTTATGTATTTACTAACGAGTTTTCTTACGTAGATTTAGAGGATTTAGGTGCAAGAATTTTTGGAATTTCTTATGACTCATTTAAATTTAATAAAATACTAGAGGAACCACAACTTTCACATGAACATAAAAATATTTTAGTTATACATAGCGACTTAAAAGATGATCGCTATCTGCCACTTAGTAAAGATTTTTTAAATAAGTTTTCCTACGTGGCACTTGGTCACATTCACAAGAGACAAAAAGTAATGGATAGGGTCTTTTATTCAGGTTCGATTGAACCTCACAGCTTCAAAGATACTGGAGATAGAGGGATAATAATTTATGATACGGATAAAGATGAAATAGAATTTAAAGATTTTTCTAGTAAAGATTTTGTGACTTTGGAATACGAAATATCAAAAGACGACTCTTTGCAAGAAATACTTAGAGAGGTCCAAAAACTTTTAGATGATGGGAATTTATATAGAATAAAATTAAAAGGAAAGCATAAGAATCACAGTCAAATAAGTGAATTTTTAAATAGCAATTTAGATGCATATTATTTTGAAATAATAGATGAAGTAAAAAATGATTTGGACATTTATGAAGTATTTAGAGATGATTATCTTGTAAAAAATTTTTTGGAATCATTTGATGATACAGAATCTCTGGCAAAAAATCTTGCTATAGAATATTTATTGGAGCAGTACAATGGAATTTAAAGAATTTGGAATTTTAAATTTTGGAAAATTCAATGATGAGATTATCAAATTTAGAAGTGGCATAAATATTATTTATGGTGAAAATGAATTTGGAAAGTCAACTATTGCAAACTTTATTGATGGAATTTTTTATGGATTTAGCAGGGATTCTTTGAAGAAAAGAGTTCGTGACGAGTTATTTGAAAAATGTAGACCTTGGAATAATTCAAGTTACAGGGGATATATAGAAATAAATAAAGAGAGTGAAACTTATAGAATTTTTAGAGATTTTGATGCTGATGAAGTTAAGATTTTAAATAAAGACACAGGCCTCGATTTAAGTAGTTCTAGATTATTAAATAAATATTCTAGGATTGATCAGCCAGGAGCGCTGTTTTTTGATATAAATAGAAAAGTTTTTAAATCAACCTTCTTTACTGGGCAAGAGATGATTGTACCTGAGGAAGATGCGGCGAATGATTTAAAAAAGAAAATAAATAATTTTGCCACTTCTTTAAATGAAAATTTAAACTTAAATAAAGTTATTGATAATATGAATCGAGATATTGATAAACTTGGTAAAGACCGAAAAAAATCATCTCAAATAGGAACTTTAGCCCAAAAATTGGACAGACTAGAAAGAGAAAAGACTGCTCATTTAATTGACAAAGAAAATTATTTGAAGCTCACAAAAGAACTAAAAGAGAAAAAGGACGAGCTCAAATCTCTTGAGGTAAAATATAGTGGCCGAAGAAGCTATGATATTTATAAATTAAAATCAGAAATAGAAAACTTAAAAAATAATTTAGATAATGATTTAAAAAAATACAATATGAATGATTTTGAAAGGGCGATTGAATTAAATAACGAAATCAATTCGAAATCAAATAGGCTGGATACGTATATCGTTAAAGGTGACGCTGAGGCTGAATATATTGATAAAGATTTATGTGATGATTTAGAAAATTATAAAAAAGCTAGGGAAAAAATATCTGAACTAAATATAAATAATTATTCTAAAGAGATGGAATTTATTTCTGTTGACATGAGAAATACAAAAACTAAAATTAATTTATATATCTTAAAAATAATTGTTGGAATAGTTTTGGGTATTTGTACAATTGGAGTTTCTTTTTACGCAGATAGAAAAATATTTGCACTAGTTTCTATAATATTTTTTGTATATTCTTATTTTAGAACAGTAAAATATAATATAAATAAAGATTTATACATGAGACTTCAAGATAAACTAAACAAATTGAAAAAACTATCTATTGAGAAAACTGGAATCAAGAAAAATTATGATAAATATTTTATAAGTTTGATGGATAAATATTCTGTTAAGTCTATTGAAGAGCTTGAAGACATTTTTGACGAGGCTGAGAAAAATAATGCCAGGATTAAAAATCAAAATGAATTTAATTTGTTGACTAAAAATAGAGACGAAGAGCAGATAAAGTTTTTAGAAAAATCTATTACTCAGGATGAAAATAAATTGAGAGTTATATTTGAAAAATATAGTGTTTCAAATATTAGAGAACTTAGAGAAAGATTTTTTGATAAGAGAGAAGACAATCTTGAACTAATTATTTCTAGAAAAGAAGATGAACTTATGAACTTAGAAAAGAACTTTACACCAACTGATTTTTATAGAGAAGAGAGTATTGAAGAAATTGAGAGCAATATCCGAAATAAAAAATTAGAAATCTCTAATTTGAATGGAAAAGTTTCTTCACTTGAGGCATCTGTTGAAAGATTAAAAGATTTAGAGGAAAGATCTAAGTACTTAGAAAAAAGAAAATCCAATTTAGAAAATAGATGCGAAAGTCTAACTTTGGCAAGAGATAAGCTTTTAATAACTATAGAAAAAAATAGGGGAAGTTACCTTCCTAAATTAAAGAGTTCCATGGAAAAAATATTATCTGCAATTACTTCAGAAAAATATAAAGATATAGTAATTGATAAAGATTTTAATATTAAAATTTTAGACATGAGTGTAAATAAGCATACAGATGTGGAAAATTTGAGTCTTGGAACTATAAATCAGATATATTTTTCTTTTAGATTAGCTATGGCAAAAATTCTTACAAATTATGATATTCCTTTAGTCTTAGACGGATCGTTTGATTCATATGACGACAATAGATTGAGAGAAACAATGTTATTTTTAAAAGATTATGGTCAAGTTTTAATATTTACAAGTTCAAAGCGAGAGATTGAAATATTAGATGACAATAAAATAGATTACAATTTAATAAATTTGAGGTGAATATGATTTACGCTATAGGAGATTTACATTTTGATTTTTCAAAAGAAAAACCTATGGATATTTTTGGTGATAATTGGGAAAACCACGAAGAAAAAATCATAGATAATTGGAAAAAAACTGTAAAAGAAGAAGATTATGTTTTGCTGCCAGGTGATATCTCTTGGGGCTTAAAATTAGATGATGCTTATCCTGATTTGGAAAGAATTGATAAACTTCCAGGTAAAAAGATTATTTCTAAAGGAAATCACGATTACTGGTGGTCTTCGATGAATAAAATGGAGTCGCTTGATCTTAAAACAATAAAATTTTTGTACAACAATTCCTATGAATATAAAGACTATTCAATTGTAGGAACGAGAGGCTGGGCAGCTCGTGATTCTTTTGAATTTTCTGAAAAAGACGAAAAAATATACATGAGAGAAGTAGGTAGATTAAAAAATTCCTTAGATACAGCTAAAAGCAAAAAAATAATTGCTATGCTTCACTACCCACCATTTAATCAAGATCTTACTCCAAATGAATTTTCAAAAACTTTGAGTGAATATGGGGTTAAGAAGTGTATCTATGGACACTTGCACGGCAAGGGTCATAGATATAAATATGAGGGTAAAGTTTTGGGAGTTGAATATATTTTTGTTGCAAGCGACTATTTAAATTTTGATATAAAATTGATTTCGGAGGAATAATGGAAAGAGAAATAGAAGTAAAACTTTTAAATATAGATGTCAAAGATTTTGAAAATAAAATAAAATCATTGGGTGCAGATTTAATAAGAAGAGAAAATCAAAAAAATATGACTATTAACTCTAGCAATCATCCCATATCTAAAGATAGAGGATATTGCAGAATTAGAATTTCAGAAAGTGACGGAAAGATAAAAAAATATTTTACTTTTAAAGAAAATATATCTACAGATGGTGCAAGAGATAATTTAGAGCATACAATAGAATTTGACGATGAAGATGAATTATTAAAAATTTTAGATTTATTGGGATATGACAAAATAAATATTGGAACAAAAGAGAGAATAAAATATACTTTTGATGGTTTAATTATCGATATTGATACATGGGATAAAAACACTTATCCAAGTCCATATGTCGAAGTTGAAGGAAAGTCAATAGAAGATATCTATAGTTTTATAGATAAACTCAAAATAGATAGAAAAAATATATCTACACTTTCTATTGCTGAGCTTAAAGAAAGTTTAAAAAAATAGTGTGACATATTTAATAAGTATGTTATAATATTTATATCTTAAAGGGGGATGTTATGACTAAGTATAATTATATTAAGTGGTTTGATGAAATTGGAAAAGATGACGTAGGAATCGTAGGAGGAAAAGGAGCAAACTTAGGGGAACTAACAAGCTTTGGACTTCCAGTGCCTCCAGGATTTTGTGTAACAGCAGAAGGCTATAGAAAATTCATTCAATACGCAGAACTTGATGAAATAGTAAGAGTACTTATGGATTCTGTTGACGTAGATGTCATCGATGAACTTGAAAATGCATCTAAGCAAATTCAACAAAAAATTGGTGAAAAAGAAATTGATCTACAATTAAAAGAAGAAATTTTATCAGCTTATAGAGAATTCTCTGAAAAAATAAATGTAAAGGATCCAGAAGTTGCAGTAAGATCTTCAGCTACTGCAGAAGATTTGCCAGACGCATCTTTTGCTGGACAACAAGATACCTATCTTCACATAAGTGGAGAAGAAGAACTTTTAAAACATATCAGAGATTGTTTCGCTTCACTTTGGACATCAAGAGCTATTTATTATAGAGAAAAACAAAATTTTGATCATTTTGACGTCGCACTTTCTGTTGTAGTACAAAAAATGGTGAATTCTGAAAAATCTGGAGTAATGTTTACTGCAAATCCGATTAATTCTAATACAGATGAGATGATGATTAACGCAAGTTATGGTCTTGGAGAAGCTGTAGTATCAGGAATAGTTACACCAGATGAATATATAATCGACAAAAAAACAAGAAAAGTTATTGAAAAAAGTATCAGTGAAAAAGAGTACATGGTCATTAAAAAGGAAGATGGTGTCGGCACTGAAGTAGTTAAAGTTAAAGATATTCTTGGAGAAGAGGCAGTAACTTCTGAAGCATTATCTGATGAAGAATTACAAACTTTAATCGAAAGAGGATTAAAGGTAGAAAAACTTTACGGCGCTGTGCAAGACACTGAATGGGGATTTGATGTTGATACTAAAGAGTTTTATTTCTTGCAATCAAGACCTATTACAACTATTAAATCTGAAGAAAAAGAAAAACTTGTTGCATTACTAAAGGGTCTACCAGCTTCTCCTGGAATCGGAAGAGGAAAAGTTAAACTTATTAAAGATATTACAGAAATTAATAAAGTCGAAGAGGGAGATATCTTAGTTACTGAAATGACAAATCCAGACATGGTACCTGCGATGAGAAAATGTGCTGGGGTAGTAACTGATGAAGGTGGAAGAACTTGCCACGCAGCAATAGTTTCTCGTGAACTTCAAATACCATGTATCGTTGGTTCAAAAAAAGCTACTAAGACACTCAAAACAGGAGATATTGTAACTGTTGATGCTACAAGAGGAATAGTTTTTGAAGGTGAAGTTTTAAAAGAAGATAAAAAAGAAGAAGCTGTGAATAATAATAATTCTTCTAATTCCACAATAGCAAACTTAGACGAATTAAGAAGTTTATTTGCTCCTACAACTGCAACTAAAATTTATATGAACCTTGGTGAACCAGAACTTATTGAAAAATATAAATCTCTACCATTCGATGGAATTGGACTTATGAGAACAGAATTTATTTTCACAAACATGATTGGCGCTCACCCAATGTATCTTGTAAAAACTGGTCAAGGAGATTTAATGATTGAAAAATTATCAGAAGGAATCTCAAAAGTTGCACAAGCAATTTTCCCTAAAAATCTTGTTGTAAGAATGAGCGATTTTAGAACTAATGAATTCAGAGGATTAAAGGGTGGAGATGAAGTTGAACCTATAGAAGCAAATCCAATGATTGGTTGGAGAGGCGTTTCTAGATATATTTCTCCAGAATACGAAGAAGGATTTAGACTAGAATGTAGAGCTATGAGAAAAGTTAGAGAAGAATACGGACTTACTAATGTCATTGCAATGCTACCATTTGTTAGAACTCCAGAAGAGCTAAAGGTTGTAAAAGGAATAATGGCAGAAGAAGGACTAGTTCAATCTAAAAACTTTAAGATTTGGATTATGGCAGAAGTTCCTTCAGTAGTTTTACAAGCTGAAGAATTTGCAGAACTTGTGGACGGTTTCTCTATTGGATCAAATGATTTAACACAACTTGTAATGGGAGCAGATAGAGATTCAGGAATTTTAAACAATATGGGATATTTTGATGAAAGAAATGACGCGGTTAAAATTGCTCTTAAGACAATTATAAACGCGGCTAATAAAAAAGGAATTACTTGTTCAATTTGTGGACAAGGTCCAAGCCAATATCCTGAACTTGCAGAATTCTTAGTAGAATGTGGAATAACATCTATGTCTGTAAATCCAGACACTGTAGAATACACTAGAAGACTTGTTGCTTCAGTTGAACAAAAAATAATTCTTAGAAAATTGAGAAACTTAGATTAATATAATTTATTTAGTAATAATAAAAACGAAGATGTTTTGCAATTTGCAAAGTGTCTTCGTTTTTTATTTAAAATTTATAATATTTAATTGGCATTATATAAAATTTTTGATAAAAGTTACATGTGTTTATAATCAAAGAATAGGGCAGTCAAATTCTTGGCAAATAAATATTTTTCCATATCTATGTTGCAAGTATCTTCCTTAAATTTAATTACATTTTCGATGTAAATTTTATATCCATCTTCATTAAAGACATTGTAACTTTTTGTATTTGTCTTTGGAGGTCCTGGGTATACACTTGGCATTGGCATTCCGCCTGTACAACAGGACTGTGCTGCAAAGGTCTCCACTGTAATTTCTTTTGCAGATTTTTTATCTAAATATTCTTTTGCTTCCCTTGATATATTAATTTTCATAATTTCCTTACTTTTTAATTAATGTTACAAAAAATTGGCTCGGTTCTTTGGCCTTAATTGTAACAAAGTTTTCTCCGTCAAATTTTAATATTTTGCCTGGAGTAAGCTCATATTTTTCATCATCGTCAAATAAAACTTTAATCTTGCCATTTACAATAGTTATTATCACGTCTTTGCCGGGATGATTGTGTCTATCGACTACTTCGTTGTTGGCAAGTGATTTTTTTATGACGTCATAGTATTCTCCGCTAAAAGCTTTGCCAGGCGTGTTTGATAGAAATGCTTTCATTATTTCACCTCGTTGTCTTTATTTTCTACAGTGTCTAAGCCTTCTTCTATTGCTTTTTCTGAGTCTTCTTCTTTTTCAATTGTAAGTTCTTCGCCCTTTGTGATGTGATTTATAAAATTGTTAGTGGCGTTTAAGTCTTCAATCTTATAATCATCCATTTTAGTTAAGAAAGTAGATAGATTTATAACTTCTTCTTTATATAGCTTTCGAATTATTTCGTCGATGTCCTGTGAGTTTTTGCGCACAAGTTCAGATCTTATTTCATTTAAAATTTTTAATTTTTCGAGATCATATTTTTTAACGAATTGTTCTAAATCTTCATAAATTATATCTGTAATTGTTGGATTTAATCTGGAATTATTTAAACTAAATGTAAGAGGGCCACGAGTAACTGACCTATTGATAGACATATTAGATTTTGAAAAGATGTCAAATCTTTCGTAAAGCATATTTCTTGAAGATGCTCTATTTTCCAAAGCTTCATTTAATTCGAAATTTTCTGTTGCTATAATTACAAGATCATATCCCATAAATTGAAAGTCATTAGGTATTTCCATTTCTTTAAGTTTAACTTTACCATCGGAATTTTTTTCTATTTCTAAAATTTCTCCGCCAAAGCTTTCTGCTATCATATATATTTCTGCTTCAGTATCCATTACAGATTTTAGAGCAGATAGTGCGAGGAAACCTCCACCGAAAATAAGAATATTTTTGTGAATAGTATCAAGACTCACAGATAAAAAACGCATGTTATCACTCCTTTACTTAATTATACCAAAAAAGGCTTAAGAATACTCACTAATTATTTATACTTTATTAAACCTTACAATTTAGGGAAAATTTAGTATTCTTGAAATACAAATGTAATATAAAGTACAAATTTAACACAATTAGTATGATATAATATATATAATCGATATTTAGGATATGGAGGTTAAGAGATATGAAATCTAATAATCTAAAAAAAGTGGCAGCAATTGGTCTTGCAGCAGCAACACTTATGCCAAATGTTGCGTTTGCAAAAGAATTTAAAGATGTTACAAAAACCAATAATTTTTCTTGGGCATATAATTATATTGACGTTTTAAGCGATAAGGGTGTCATTGACGGATACGATGATGGAACATTTAAACCCGAAAGACCAGTTTCTTTGGAAGAAACTATCAAACTATTAGTTGAAATAGTTAATCCTAGTGAAACTGAAATAAAAGAAGCATTGGACAAATATGGACAAAAAGTAACTGATAGTGGAGTTAGAGACTGGGCTAAAAAGTACATGGCAGTTGCTCTATCTAGAGGAATTGTAAGTGAATCAGTTCTTAAAAATGCAAAAGAAAATGGATTTTTTGACGCAAAAGATCAAAAGTTTCCTGTAAGAGCAGATGTTGCTGTTTTCTTTGCAAAGGGACTAGGCCTATCTAATAGTGGAGACGAAAGTCTTTTGAAATACAAGGACATTGATAAAATAAACTCAACAACTAAGGGTTATCTCGCTTCACTTGTTAAAGAAAATATTTTTGAATCTACAGGCTCTGACGGCAATTTTGCTGGAGATAGATACATTAAGCGTTCTGAAATGGCAAAGATAACTAAAATGAGCTATGACTACGTTGAAAAAAACGGAGTTAACCAAAAAACTGAAAAGATGACTGGTAAAGTATTAATGGCTACAAAATTAAATGGAAAAGATGTGCTTGTACTTGATTCTAATAACAGCAATTACTCTTTTTCAATTGACTCCACAACTAAATATAAAATGGGAGAAAAGGACGCTAAATACGAAGATGTAAAAACTGGTCAAGAAGTTGAAGTTGAATATGTAAAACTATCTGATGCAGATAAGCTTGGAAAAGCTAAAGTAGTTACTATTAAAAATTCTAATTTGGATTCCGTTGGATATGTAAATTCAGTAGATAGTAGCAAAAATGAAATTACTGTTAGATACAGAAGTAGCTCAAAAGATTTAAACTTTAAAACAACTGCTAAAGTTCAAACTTCTGATACTAAGACATTTAAAATTAATAAAGATGCAAAACTTCAAGCTTTTGGAAATGAAATTAAACTTAGCACAATTAAGAGCGATGACTTAGTAGAATTTAAGACTAATAACGACAATGAGATCACTGAATTAAATCTTTTCCCTAAAGATGCAATTGTAAAAGGTGAAGTAACTTATGTAAATAATATAGATAGAGCTAATGGAACTATCAGATTAAAATTAAAAGATAAGAAGATTTATGAATTCTATACTTCTAGTGAGACTAAAAATTTAGGAAACATTAGAGTTGGCGACGAAGTAAGTTTTAATACTTCTTATAAAGTTATTCTTGGAATTGGCACTGGCGAAGAAAAAGATACAGTAATTGCAGGTGAAGTTTTAAACTACTATGAAGAAAGTTCCTATAACTACAATAGAAGAGCATCTTATATAAGAATAAGAAGACCTGATGGAACTGCAAAGGACTACGACTTTGCTTATGATCCAATTTTCCAAAAAGAAAATGGCACAAAATTAAGTCAAAAAGATTTTGAAAGAGAACTTAGAAATTCTTATGTTAAACTTGATTTAGATAATCGCGGAGAAGTAACTAAAGTCACAATAATCGATGAAGATTCTGTTTTTAATGCTGTAATACAAATTGATACTTCATCTTATGATAGAGGTAATTTTGTAGGATTTAGAGGATTTGAATCAGAAGCTGTTGTTATTCAATCTGATAACAGAAGAATAAGACCAGGTAACAAGATTACGATTAACAGTAGCAATGGTCTTGATAGATACTCAGTGTTTAAAATTAATGGTTTAGTAGATAGAAATGGAAAAATTTCAGATACTTTTAATGAACCAGAACTATTGGGCAAACCGAATAGAGAATTAAGAGTAGATAATAATATTATTAAAAATTCAAGAGATTTCATGACTTCAAGAGATATAAAAGATTATGAAGAAAATAGAAATAATGATCCTTTCAATATTTATAATTAAATATTAAAGTTTGGTCTAGAAAAATAGAAGCTCTAATGGGCTTCTATTTTTTATTGTGTTAAGCACTTCCTATGTTATAATATAGATTGGAGTGATGAGATGAAAAAGAAAAAAATATTAACTCTAAATTTTTTAATTTTGGCACTTATGATGCCTAGTAATATATTTGCAAAAGAATTTAAAGATGTGAAACGAAATGGGAATGTTTCATGGGCTTATGAATATATTGACGAGCTTTCTAATAAAAACATTCTAAAGGGATATGAAGATGGAAGTTTTAAACCAAATAATGCAGTGAGCTTTTTGGAAACTATGGAGATAATTAAAAGTACTCTTAACCCTTCAGAAGATTTGATAAATGATGCCGTTACAAAAAATTTAGAAACCTTAAATTCAAATGGTGTTCCTGAATGGGCAAGAGGTGCCGTTGCTTTTAATATTGAACATGGCACTATAACTGTTAAAACTTTAGAGCAAGCTAAAGCGCGAGGATTTATAAATTCTAAAGTTTATCCTAATAGAAATTCTATAGCGGTTTACTTTGCAAGGGCTTTGGGTTTAAATAAGAGCGATGATAAAAAAGTTTTAAAGTTTAAAGATATGGAGAAAATTTCGCCTCTAACTTTAGAGTATCTTCCTGAACTTATAAAGGCAAATATTTTTACCTCTACAGGTTCTGATGGTAATTTCAATGGCAACAAGGCCATTAAAAGAAGCGAGATAGCTGCTATAATTTCTAAATCTATAAAATGGGTTGGGAATAATGATGTTACAGAAAAGGATCCAATAACTGAAGGAGAATCTTTAATTCCTGAAGAAGATATTCTTCCTGATAATACTGATAAAAATATTAATACAGAAGAAAATTCAAACGACAATAATATTTCAAGTGATTCTGTTATTACAGAAGATACAAATTCTTCTGTAAATAAAGATGAAAAAAATAATGATACTGTAAACTTTGCAGGTGAGATTTTAGAAATCACAGATGCTCAAGGTGTCAGATATCTAAAAGTAAAAATTACAGAATCTGATAATCCTAACTTCCCAACAGGAAATTTAATAACTGTTCACACTTCGAGATTTTATAATGTTGGAGACAGCGTATCGGGAAGTGGAAAGTTAGGTAAAAATAATCTTTTAGATATAAAATTAAATTAAGTTATTAAGTGGCTGTTTTAATTAGACAGCCATTTCTATTGGAGGTAATATGGATTTTTTAAATAGAATGGAAAATATGCTATCAAAAGAGGATATTGAAAAAATAAATTCAAAATCAGTAATAATTTTTGGACTTGGAGGAGTCGGAGGAGCTGCTTGTGAGAGTATGGCTAGAGCAGGTATTGGAAGGATCGGAATAGTAGATAAAGATACTTTTGATATTACAAATTTAAATAGACAGATATTATCTACAAGAGAAAATATTGGAAAAAATAAGACTGATGTTGCAGAAAAAAGACTTTTATCTATAAATCCAGATTTAAAAATCGATAAATACAATTTAAATTTTTCTAAAGAGACTGAGTCAGAGATTAAATTTAATGATTATGATTACATAATTGATGCAATTGATACAGTTACTTCAAAGATATTACTGATACAAATTGCAACTGATTTAAATATAAAAATAATTTCTTCTATGGGTGCGGGAAACAGGTTAGATCCAACAGCTCTTGAAATAACAAAAATTGAGAAGACTAAAAATGATCCTCTCGCTCGCATTATGCGTAAAAAGTTAAAGGAACTCGGTATTAAAAATGTTCCTGTGGTAAGTTCTAGAGAACTTCCAATTAAGACTCAAAACAGAACTCCAGGTTCTGTATCTTTCGTTCCCCCAGTTTGTGGAATGATACTTACATCTTATGTCATAAACGATATTTTAAATTTGAATTAATATTGAAAAAAACATATAATATTTACAAATAGGTGAAAAAATGGATATTAATACATTAAACGACAAACAAAAAGAAGCTCTTTTAGAAACACAAGGACCGGTTTTAATTCTTGCAGGTGCAGGGAGCGGAAAGACTCGTGTAGTTACGAGTAAAATTGCATACTTAATAGAAGATTTAAATGTAGCAGAGTGGAAGATATTGGCAATTACATTTACCAATAAAGCCGCAAAGGAAATGAAAGATAGAGTAAGTGATTTAATAGATAAAAATATCGACTCTATGTGGATAGGCACTTTTCACTCAATTTGCGTTAGAATTCTTAGGAGAAATATTGAAAGACTAGGTTACAATTCTAATTTTACAATTTATGACCGTGACGATCAGATTACTGTGGTTAAAGAAGCTATTAAAGATTTAAATTTAAATAAAGAGACATATAATTCTAGAGCTGTAATTTCTAAAATCTCAAGCATAAAAAATCAAGGGATAGATCCTGTGACTTATATTGAGATGAACAAGACAGATTTTTATTTAAAAAACATTGGTCTACTATATCAAGAATATGAAAAAAAGTTAAAGAGCAATAATGCACTTGATTTTGACGATTTATTGATAAAGACAGTCGATCTATTTAAATCAAATGATGATATTTTAAAATTTTATCAAAATAAATTTGAATATGTATTTGTAGATGAGTATCAAGATACAAATGGCATTCAATATGAACTTATAAAATTGATTGCTGGTAAAGACCCTAACTTAACTGTTGTTGGTGATAATGATCAATCTATATACAAGTGGAGAGGCGCTGATATCAGCAATATTTTAAATTTTGAAAAAGACTTTCCTGGTGCAAAGACAATTAAACTTGAACAAAATTATCGATCTACTCAAAATATTTTAAATGTTGCAAATACAGTAATTCAAAATAATAATAAGAGACTTGAAAAGAATCTTTGGACTTCAAGAGCGGTAGGAGAAGGAGTAAAGTATAAAGAATTTAGAGATTCTTATGAAGAAGAGTACGGCGTAGTTCAAAAAATAATTCAGTTAAATTATAAGGGCCGTGCCTTTAAAGATATGGCAATTCTCTATAGGACTAACGCTCAGTCAAGAGGCTTTGAAGAAGCATTAGTTAGAGAAAAAATCCCTTATAAGATTGTAGGCGGACTTAAGTTTTATGACAGGATGGAAGTTAAAGATGTTTTGGGATATTTAAAAGTTATAAATAATCCTTATGACAATGTGAGTCTTGCTAGAATTATAAATAGACCTAAGAGGGGAATTGGAGATACTACTGTAAATAGCATTTTAGAATATGCTGATGAGCACAACATTTCTTTTTATAATGTAGTCACAGAAATAGATAATTATGAAGATTTAAATATTAGGGCAAGAAAAAATGTCAGAAGTTTTGGAAATATTTTAAAACTTTTAAAAGAACGATCTAAAGAAATGACTGTCGGAGAATTATTTGAAGAAGTACTTTACGAGAGCGGCTATGTTGAAGATTTAAAATCACAAAATACGATAGAGGCCAAGACAAGGCTTGAAAATATTGAAGAGTTGCATTCAAATATAATGGAGTATGACAAGGAAGGAGTCGAACTTGCAGAATATTTAAATACACTGTCTTTATTATCTGATGTTGATAAAACTGCAGAAGATAGTGGAGTAAATATGATGACACTTCACTCCGCAAAGGGACTTGAGTTTAAAGTTGTATTTTTAGTTGGAATGGAAGAGGGATTATTTCCAAATTCCCGTTCTTTAGATGATGAAGAAGACTTAGAAGAAGAAAGAAGACTCTGTTATGTTGGAGCGACAAGGGCAGAAGATGAACTCTATATATCTTCTTCAAAGACTAGAACTTTGTACGGAAGGTCTACTCCTGCTATTAAATCTAGATTTATTGATGAGATGCAAGATACTATAGAAATAGTAGAAGATAAAAATAAAAAACTTGTCAATGTAGTTGATTATAATAAAAATACCACAAATAATTCCAAGCTCAATAAATTTAGTGGAATTAACTTAAAAACTCGAGGTTCAATAAAAGAGACTTCTCATGCTGATAGCAAAGACATAAACGTGGGAGATAAAGTTAAACACAAAATTTTTGGCAAGGGAATGGTAGTTCAAAAAAAAGAAAAGAATGGAGATTATGAAGTAGTTATTTCTTTTGACAAGAAGGGTTTAAAGAAGTTAATGCTATCTGTAGCTCCCCTTAAGGTGGTGGACTGATGGATAAGATAGAGCAAATGAAAGAATTAATTGATGAGATTGATAAATTAAACTATCATTACTACACATTGGACGATCCTATTGTTTCAGATAAGGAATATGACAAGCTCTATAATGATTTACTTCGTCTTGAAAAAGAGACAGGAACTGTACTTAAATATTCACCCACTACTAGAATTGGAGGGGCAATACTTGATAAGTTTGAAAAGCATACTCATTTAGGAAGACTCTATTCACTCGATAAAGCTCAGAGTAAAGAAGAATTGAAAAGTTGGTATAATAGAATAGAAAACTTTGTAAAAGACTATAATAAAAATAACGAAGATAAGCTTCCAAAGCCTGAATTTATTGTTGAGCTTAAATTCGACGGACTGACAATCAATTTAACTTACGAAGATGGAACTTTAAAAATGGCATCAACTCGTGGAAATGGTATAATTGGAGAGGAAATTTTAGATCAAATAAAGACGATCTATTCAATTCCTTTAAAGATAGATTATGAGGGTGTTTTGGAAATCCAAGGAGAAGGTCTCATGCCTCTATCTGAACTTGCGAAGTACAATGAAATAAATGAAGAAAAGCTAAAAAATGCAAGAAACGCAGCTGCGGGTGCTCTTAGGAATTTAGATCCAAAAGAAACTAAAAAGAGAAATCTCACCGCATATTTTTATAATATTGGTTATACAGAAGAGAATCTTTTTAAAAGCGACGATGAAATGAAAAAGTTTTTGAAAGATGAAGGGTTTAAAGTTTCTAATATTAATAACAAGGCAAAAACTTTTGAAGACATTATAAAAGATATAAATTTAATCGAAGACAATAGAAATAGCTTAGATATTTTAATAGATGGTGCTACAATAAAAGTAAATGATTTTAAAACTAGAAGGCTCATGGGATATACAAATAAATTCCCCAGATGGGCTATTGCATATAAATTCGAGGCAGAAGAATCATCTACTATTTTAAGAAAAGTTATTTGGAATGTTGGGAGAACTTCAAAAGTTACTCCTACAGCTTTACTCGATCCAGTGGAGATCGGTGGAGTTACTATTAAAAAAGCGACTCTCAATAATTATGATGATATAGTGAGGAAAAAATTGAGGCTCGGTTCGAGGGTTTTAATAAGAAGGTCTAATGATGTTATCCCAGAGATAATGGGTTCTCTTCCAACTGAAACCGAAACAGAAGAGATTAAAAAACCAACTCATTGTCCATCTTGTAATTATCCACTTTATCAAAATGGAGTTCACATTTTTTGCCCAAATACTCTTTCTTGTGAGCCACAACTAGTATCTAGATTGACTCACTTTGCATCAAGAGATGCTATGGATATTTATGGGTTTAGTGAGAAGACAATTCAAAAGCTAATGGCAGCAGTTCATCTTCATGAAATTCCAGATATTTATAGACTTAAAGCTCAAGATTTATTAAAAATAGAAGGATTTAAAGAAAAGAGAACTAAAAATATTTTAGATGCAATAGAAAATTCCAAAGATGTCGAACTTGCCAACTTTATTTATGCACTTGGAATTTTAAATGTAGGAATAAAGACTGCTACAGATTTGGCAGATTATTATAAATCATTTGAAAATTTGAGAAATGCAAAGGCAGATGATTTGGTAATAATTGGTGATATTGGAGAAATAACTGCATCGGAAATTGTAAAATTTTTTGCTAATGATATAAATAAAAAAGCCATTGATGAACTTTTGGAGCTTGGCGTAAAGCCTAAGTACACTGATAAAGAAAAGAAAGAACAGAACTTAAAGGATATGACTTTTGTAATCACTGGCACTATGAAACTACAAAGAAAAGAAATTACAGAAATTTTGACAAATGAAGGGGCAAAAGTTACAGGTTCTGTGAGCAAAAATACTGATTATCTTTTGATGGGAGAAAATCCTGGTTCTAAATACGACAAGGCAAAAGAGCTTGGCATAAAAATAATCAGTTTAGACGAACTTTTAGATTTAATAGGAGGTTTAGATGAATAAGGAAGATATTAAGCATATAGCTGATATTGCACAAATTGATTTTTCTGATCAAGAGCTTGAAAGTTTTAGAGAAAAATTTAACGAAAATTTAAAGTTAATAGATAAAATTAAAGACATAGATACAGACGGAATTGATGAAGTTATGCAAATTAATGGCACTGAAAATAATTTTAGGGAAGATGAAATTAAAGAGTCACTATCACAAGAAGAAGCTCTTGAAAATGCACCTACTAAAAAATACGGATACTTCAAATTAATTAAATTTGTAGAATAGGAGGCTATCTTGAATTTAACTGAACTAAAGGCATGGGAGATTGCAGATGGACTTAGAAATAAAGATTTTTCATGCGAAGACATTACTAAAGAATATTTTAAAAATATAAAAGCAACTGACGACGAAATTAACGCTTATATAAGCACAATGGAAGACGAAGCAACTAAAAAAGCTAAAGAAGTTGACCAAAAATTTGTAAATAGAGAAGAACTTTCTGAAATAGCTGGAGTTCCAATTTCAATAAAGGATAATATTTCTGTAAAGAATGTAGGTATGACTTGTGGATCTAAGATGCTTGAAAATTATGTTTCACCTTACGATGCTACTTTGATAAGTAAAATTAAAAACAGTGATGGAATTATTTTGGGGAAAGTAAATCTAGATGAATTTGCAATGGGTCAGTCAACTAGAACTTCATATTTTGGAGTTACCAAAAATCCACTTGATTTGACAAGAGTTTCTGGAGGATCATCTGGAGGATCAGCTGCATCTGTAGCGTCTAGAGAAGCTGCTATATCTATTGGAACTGATACAGGAGGATCCGTCCGTCAACCTTCAAGTTTTTGTGGCGTTGTAGGAGTTAAACCAACATATGGATCAATCTCAAGATTTGGGGTAACTTCTATGGCAAACACATTTGACCAAGCAGGAGTTGTTGCAAGAGACGTAAGAGACGCGATTACGATGCTTAATATAATTGAAGGTAGAGATGAAAAGGATGCGACATCAGTTGGCAATTCATGCTTAAAAAGTGAATTTAATTTTAAAGGCGACTTAGAAGAAAATTTAAAAGGTGTAAAGTTTGCAATACCTAGTGCATTTTTAGACATGGATATCGACCCAATTGTTAAAGGTGAATTTGAAAAAGCAATAGAAGTTTTAAAATCAAATGGTGCAATAGTTGAGTCTTATAAAATTGATTCTTTAAAATATTTAATTGAAACCTACAATATATTGGTAAACGGAGAAATATCTTCAAATATGTCTAGGTTTGATTCAGTTAGATTTGGTCACAGAACACAAAGAGAATTTAGTAATATCGAAGAGATGTACAAAATGTCCAGAGGCGAAGGATTTGGAAACGAAGTTAAGAGAAGAATTATGATTGGAACTCATATATTATCTCTTGATTATGCCAAAGACTATTATGAAAAAGCGCAAAAAGTAAGGGGACTTATTATAAAAGAGATGAATGATTTGTACAATTCATTCGATATTATGCTCTGTCCAACTGCTCCTTGTCTTTCACTTAAAATCGACAGCGAGATGTCTCTTACAGAAATGTATCAATCTGATCTTTATACTATTCCTGCAAATATGATAGGCGCTCCATCTATTTCACTTCCAATGCCTATTGGAGAAAATGGACTTTCTGTTGGAATAGAATTTACAGCGAATAGATTTAAAGATAAAGACCTACTAAATGCAGCACTTGGATTTGAAAGGAGCTTACAAAAATGAGTTATAAAACAATTGTAGGACTAGAAATACACGTAGAACTTTCAACTGAAACAAAAGCATTTTGTTCTTGCAAAAATTCTTTTGGAGATGAGCCAAATACAAATGTGTGTCCAGTGTGTATGGCACTTCCTGGAGCTCTACCTGTTTTAAATAGAAATGTGATAAATTATACAGTTATGGCGGGTACTGCATTAAACTGCAAGATAAACAATAAATCTAAGTTTGATAGAAAAAATTATTTCTATCCAGACCTCACAAAAGGATATCAAATAACTCAAAACGACAAGCCTATTTGCACTGATGGCTATTTGGAAATTGATACAGAAAATGGTCCTAAAAAAATTGGAATATTCCAAATCCAAATGGAAGAAGACACTGCTAAATCTCTTCACACAGAAACTGGTGAGACTCTTATGGACTACAACAGATGTGGAGTTCCGCTAATTGAAATTGTAACAAAACCTGATATCTCAAGTGGTGCTGAAGCTAGAGAGTTCTTAGAAAAACTAAAATCAACACTTAGATTTTTAGATGTTTCTGACTGCAAGATGGAAGAAGGATCTTTAAGGTGCGATGTCAATGTAAATGTTAAGAATACAGAGACTGGAGAAAAAACTTCTATAACTGAAGTTAAAAACTTAAACTCTTTTAGAGGTGTTGAGAAGGCAATTGACTTTGAAACAAACAGACATATTGATCTTTTAGAAAATCATAAAAATGAGATTAAAACTACTAGAAGATGGGACGATACAATTAATGAAACTGTCCTTATGAGAGTTAAGTATACAGCAAATGACTACAGATTTGCTCCTGATGGTGATCTTCCAATTTTAAATATATCTGATAAAGAAATTGACAAAATTGTCGAAAGAATGCCAGAACTTCCAGACGATATGATCAAGAGATTTGTAGAAGAATACAATATAACTAAAGATGATGCGAAAGTTTTATCTTCTTCCAGAGAACTTGCTAAATTCTTCGAAAAAATGACAGAAGAATTTGACGATTACACAATGCTTTCAAATTGGATTCAAACTGAGGTTCTAAGAAGAATTGAAATTGAAGATGACAAGAAATTTGTACTTCCATTTAAAGACAGTGAATTCTTAAAACTTTTAAACTACATTAAAGATGGAAAAATCAATAACAACGCAGGTAAAAAAGTTTTAAGAGAAATGTTTGAAACAGATAGAAGTGCTGAAGAAATCATTAAGGAAAAGGGACTAATTCAAATTTCTGATGCTGGAGAAATTGAAAAGATTGTAGATGAAGTTTTAAATGAAAATCCACAATCAATTGAGGACTTTAAGAATGGAAAAGATAGAGCCTTAGGATTTTTAGTTGGACAAGTAATGAAAAAATCTAGAGGTAAGGCTAATCCACAACTAGCAAATAAAATGCTAGTTGAAAAAATGAAATAATTTAAATTTTTTGAGGCTGAAGAATTATATTCTTTGGCCTTTTTTATTTGCATTTTTTTAATTATTAAGTATGATTGAAATATAATAAAGTTTTCATTAATTAATCACAGTTTAGTTATATAATAAAGAAAATCAATATGGGTGATGCTATGTTTAAAATTTTAGTTGTAGATGATGAAAAAAGTATAAGAGAAGTTATTAAGACTTATGCCGAGTTTGAAGGCCATGAAGTGGTCGAGGCAATTGATGGAATTGATGCGATTGAAAAGGTTAAGGAAGAGGACTTTGACGTAATCGTAATGGACATTATGATGCCTAAGCTCGATGGATTTTCATCTTATAAGGAAATAAAAAAAATTAAAAATATTCCAGTTCTTATGTTATCTGCTAGAAATGAAGAGTATGATAAATTGTTCGGATTTGAAATTGGAATAGATGATTATGTAACTAAACCTTTTTCTCCAAAGGAACTTATGGCAAGGTTAAATGTTATCGTAAATAGAAATAATAAGACAGATAACAATGAAATACTTACTTATGAAGGACTTAAGATAGATTTGGATGGAAGAGTTGTATTTGTAGACGACAAGAGAGTTGAACTTACTCCTAAAGAGTACGACTTATTGGTGTTTTTAGCTAAGAACGAAAACATTGCGTTATCTCGTGACAAACTTTTAAATCAAGTTTGGGGATACGACTTTTATGGAGAAGATAGGACGGTTGACACACATATAAAGATGTTAAGAAACTCACTTGGGGACTACAGAAAATTTATAATAACTGTTAGAGGAGTTGGATACAAGTTTGATACAAGAGATTAAAGAGATAAAAAGGATTAGAATAGATACTAACAGTATTCTCTTTAAACTTTGGAAATATTTTGTAAGTTTTGCGGCTTTAATATTAATTTGTCTTTGGATATTTCAAACAGTATTTTTATCAAGCTTTTATGAGACAATGAAGATACATGAAGTCACAAAGGTTGGAAATGAACTAAGAAACGAGTATGATTCGCCAGATTTTGAAACTAAGATATCGAATTACGCCAATACTAAGGGTTTTGAGATTAAAGTTTTAGACGAGACGGGGTCTTGGGTTTATCCATTGAGACTTTTTGATGAGTTTGTCGAAAGACCGAGGATGATTTGGGAAAATTTTGATAATTTTTTTGGATCTCTTAAAAGAGAAAACCGAACTTATAAAATATATACTGTTAGATATGAGAATTTAAATGATCCTTCTGTCATATATGCTGGTTACCTAGGTAACACTAATGGCGAGGATTATTATCTCTATATAAATTCAGTTCTTAAACCAGTTGATGCTACAGTAGATGTAATTAAGAGAATACTTTTAATAATATCAATAATATCGCTTGGACTTGCACTTATAGTTGCTTATTTTGTATCTAAAAGACTTTCCAATCCACTAGTTAGAATGTCAAATACTGCCAAACAGCTTGCGCAAGGCGATTATAATGTAAAGTTTAAGAAGGGAGAATATTCAGAGATTGACGATCTATCTAATACTTTAAACTATGCGAAAAATGAATTAACTAAGACAATTGAAATGAGAAAAGATTTAATCGCCAATGTAAGCCACGATTTAAAAACACCACTTACTGTTATAAAATCTTATGGAGAGATGATAAGGGATATTTCTGGTCCAAATGAGGAGCTTAGAAATAAACACCTTGATACGATTATATCAGAGACAGATAATTTAACTAATTTAGTAAATGATTTATTGGATTTATCAAAAATTGAATCTAATCTGGAAGAAACTAAAAAAGAAGAATTTGATCTCTCAGAAGTTATCTATGATGTTATTGAAAGATTTAAGGTTAATAAAAGCTGCAGCGAATATGATTTTGAAGTTTTAGTAAATGGAGATTCAAATATAAAAGCTGACAAATCTAAAATAAGACAAGTTGTATATAACTTAATAAATAATGCAGTCAATTACTCTCCTCACAATAAAAAAATAACACTTAAATTAGATGGAGACGATAAAAAAACTGAATTTCACTGTATAGATAGAGGAATTGGAATTAAAGAAGAGGATATAGAAGGAATTTGGGAGAGGTTCTATAGAGTTAGAAATAATCACACAAGACCAGAAATAGGAACTGGGTTAGGACTCTATATCGTTAAGACAATTTTGGAAATGCACGGATTTGAATACGGCGTAAAGTCAAAATATGGCGAGGGTAGCGACTTTTATTTTATAGCAACTAAATAATTATTTGACCTATTTTTCTATATAGAAGAATAGGTTTTTTTTATTTTTAAAACTTAATAAAGTTAAAGCTATAGATTTAAGTGATTTTTATATAAGTACTAAATATTTTTTTAATAAATTATATTAATTTCAAACTAATATTTAAAGCTCATATGAGTGGTATTAAAAACAAACGAAACCTATTAAAACTGCATATAGAATCGTTTGCAAAAAATATATAATAATTTTCGATTTAATAATTATTTATTTATATCAGAAAATTTAAATATA
>JASBZH010000008.1 GCA_029983555.1 Peptoniphilus sp.
TGAGATATGATTTATTACAAGTGGCTAACTTATTGTTGCAATTTAAATAAAATTTTTGTTTCTCATTATTCCAAAATATTTTTAATAAAATATTACAAATCATATTTAGACTCCTTGCATATCCTAAACTTATTAAGTTCCATAGTACCTGTAATATTTATTCTTTGTATTGAATTACAATCAGTATTTAGTTTATGTCTAAATTTTCTGTTAACTCTGTAATAAAAATAAACGATTGATTAAAAACTTATGTTATATAACCTTTTTACTATAATTAATATCTCGTAATATAATTACATATATATAGGAACATATAATCCCTATTATAGCTAAAATAATATTATCAATATTAAAGCTCTTATAAACAAAATATTTTATAATTTCAATTCCTACTATTAAAAGAAATGAAATTTCCAAAGCCTTTTTATCATTAGATTTTTTATAAAATAATATAAATATAGGTATTAAATAAATTATATTAAATACAATCGTCTTCATATAATCAAATATACTTACTTGATTAGTTAATGAAATAAAATCGTAAGAAGATGAAATTATTGACCTGAATGGAATCAAATTGATGATCGAGTTATTAAAACTAAAACGTCTTATATAAATGAACATAACAAAAAATATATACATTATGAAAATTACTATTTTATTAATATTTATAAGTGTATTTGTTTTAAATAGTTTTAAATGTCCATAAGCAATTGTCGTTGAAATAATAAATAATAGCAGATAAATTATTGAAAATCTCAATAAGGTTGCATTATCCACAAAAACATTACCATTCAATATCCCTGGTATAACTGATACAAGCATTAGTGTTAATACTAGAATACCGATATAACTCATAACAAAAATAATTAAATTTGCTACTTTTGCTAATTTATTCAAACATCCCACTCCTAAAAAATATTTATAATTATTAACTTACATTTAAAAAATCAACTTTTTCATTAAATCCAAAATATTCTGTCTAACAAATTCCATTTCTCTAAAAAAGATTATGGATTAAATTCTAAATCCTCTCTGTATTTTTTAATCCTTTATTTGTTTTATATGTAATATGTTTTGGAAAAGTATAAGCATCATATTTCCTCTTAACTTTTGGCATCTCAATTTAAGATTTTAATCCATTAAAAAGAAATATAACTATAATTCCAATTATTATACATTGTTTTCTTTCAATAGCCCAAAATATATTCAAGACTTTTTGCATAACCTACATCATATAATGTGCCCTCATAAATTGCCTTATACATATTATTATCTTTTTGTATGGAGTTCCAATTAATGTTTATTTTTCCCCTAAATTTTCTACTACCTCTATAATCAGTGTAAGTAATTGATGATGGAAAGTTTCTGTCATATCTGTATTTTACAACTCTTACATACATCGTATCATCATCAAATCCTAATACTTCAGTTTCTGCAAATACTGAGAATGTAACTCCAATAATGAGTACAAGTACTATAAATAAAATTTCAAAATACTTAGCCATACTTTCCTCCTCAAATTATAGTTATTACAGCATGATTAATATCTTTTGTTAATTTCACCTTTATTATAATATTAAATGTATTAATAAACAGTTAACTTTTGTGCATATTTTATTTAATATTAAAAATTCTGGTTTTAATATATATTTATTCAGGATAATATTTTTTAATTATCTTTTCATTATTACTATAATTTATAATCATTCTATTTTTTTAATCTTATATTTAAATTAAACCCTCACAAATTATAATCTTGTAAAAATAAAAATTTATATTTTATAGAACCTATATAATATAAACAACTTTTATTTAATAAAACTAAAACCATCCCTTTCCATAACTCCAGAATATTCTGCATAATAAATTCCATTTTCCTTAAAGACAGAATCCGGATCAAATTTTAAATCCCCTCTGTATTTTATTAACCCTTTATTTGTTTTATATGTAATATATTGCGGAAAACTATAAGCGTCATATCTCCTCTTAACTGTTGTCATCTCAATTTCAGATTTAAATCCATTAAAAAGAAATATAACTATAATTCCAATTATTATACCAAGTATAATTTTAAATTGCCTTTTCTGAGTCATCTCACGCATAACTTAACTTCCCCTTATTATATGGATAAAATTTAAATCCTAAACTATATTTAAACCCATTATAATATTAATATAATTTTAAATCAGTTAACTTTTGTGCATACTTTATTTAATATTAAAAGATTCAGGTCTTAATATGCCTGTGTATTCAGCATAATATTGTTCTAATAATGGATCTTTTTTTATGCTATTTTTATCTAATTTTAGATCCACATTATAGTATATTAAACCTTTTTTGCCTTTGTACGTTATACTTTCTGGAAAGTCAACTCTACCATAGCTAGTTTTTACTTTTGTTATTGTCTTTTCCTGTTGAAATCCAGAAATTAATAGAGTACCAATACTAAGTCCTATCAATATAATTAATATGTAATTCTTAATTTTTCTATTTTTAATCATCATAATATCACCCAAACTTTTCATATATCATTATATAAAACGATGTTACTATAATCTAGATACATAAAAAAAGGAAGACCTTAAAGTCTTCCCTTAAAACAATATTTAATATTTTATTAATATTTGTAGAATCCTTCGCCAGTTTTTCTACCTAATAGTCCAGCTCTTACCATTTTCTTTAGTAATGCATGTGGTCTATATTTTGGATCACCAAATTCGTTGTAAAGTACTTCCATGATTGCAAGTACTACGTCAAGTCCTATTAAGTCTCCAAGAGCTAGTGGTCCCATTGGGTGATTAGCTCCAAGTTTCATTGCTGTGTCGATATCTTCTGCTGATGCTACTCCTTCTGCATAAATTCCAATTGCTTCATTAACCATTGGAATAAGAATTCTGTTTACAACAAATCCTGGTGCTTCTTCAACTTCTACTGGAGTTTTGCCAATTTCTTTTGAAAGTTCCACGATCATGTCTTTTACTTTAGGATCAGTCTTCTTTCCAGAGATAACTTCTACAAGTTTCATTACTGGAACTGGATTAAAGAAGTGCATTCCGATTACTTTTTCTGGTCTCTTTGTTGCTGAGCCAATATCTGTTATTGATAATGATGAAGTGTTAGATGCAAGAACTGTTTTTTCATCACAAACTTCGCAAAGTTCTGTAAAGATTGCTTTTTTGATCTTTGGATTTTCTGTAGCTGCTTCGATAATTAAATCGCAGTCTTTAACGTCCTCAATTTCAGAAGAAGTTTTAAGGTTAGACATGGCTTTTTCCATTTCTTCCTCAGTCATTCTTTCTTTTGATACGTTCTTTTCATATCCTTTTTTAATTTTTTCCATTGCTTTTTCTAAAGCTTCTGGTGCAATATCTCTTACAATTACTTCATGATAAGGTGCAAGTACTTGTGCAATTCCTGCTCCCATAGTACCTGAACCGACTACGGCTATTTTCATTTTATCTCCTTCTTATTCTCCAACAAACTTAGGTTTATTTTTATCTAAAAATGCTCTCATGCCTTCTTTTTGGTCATTAGTTGCAAAGCAAAGGCCAAAGTGAGTTTTTTCGATTTGCATTGCTGTATCGATATCAGTTTGAGAACCATTAATTATAGATTGTTTTGAGTATTCAACAGCTTTTGGTGCTTTTGATACAATTTTTTGTGCCATTTCCATCGCTTTATCTATTAATTCGTCAGGTTCATACACATGGTTCACAAGTCCAATTTCCAATGCTTTTTGTGCATCGATCATTTCAGTTGTATAGATTAATTCTTTTGCATAACCTGGCCCAATTGTTCTTGAAAGTCTTTGAGTTCCACCAAATCCTGGTGTAATTCCAAGTCCAACTTCTGGTTGTCCAAATTTTGCTTTTGTAGATGCAAGTCTAATATCACAAGCTACTGATATTTCACATCCACCACCAAGAGCAAAACCATTAACTGCTGCAATTACAGGCACTCTACATTTTTCAATTTCCATAAATGTGTCCATGCCAAGTTTTGCAAAGTCGTAAGCTTCACTTGCTGTGAAGTTTGCCATCTCTGCAATATCAGCACCGGCAACAAATGATTTGCCAGCACCTGTTACAACAATACATCTAATGTCATCGTCTATATGTGAAAAGAATTTGTGAAGTTCTTTTAACATCTTAGAGTTAAGCGCATTTAAGCTTCTTTCTCTTGAAAGTGTCAACAATACAATTCCATTAGATTTTTTATCAATCTTTAAAAATTCGTAATCCATCTAATTAATTAGTCCCTTCCAACAACTAAGGCAGTTCCCATTCCACCGCCGATACATAATGTTGCTAGACCTTTTTTAGCATCTCTTTTTTGCATTTCGAATAATAGAGTTGTAAGAATTCTTGCTCCACTTGCTCCAACTGGGTGACCAATTGCGATTGCTCCACCGTTTACGTTAACTTTATCCATGTCGAAGTTAAGTTCTTTAGCTACTGCACATGCTTGAGCTGCGAAAGCTTCGTTTGCTTCGATAAGGTCTAGATCTTTAACTTCTAGTCCTGCTCTTTCAAGTGCTTTTCTTGAAGATGGAATTGGTCCAGTTCCCATGATTGCTGGGTCAACACCTTCTGTTGCATAAGAGATTATATATGCTAGAGGTTCTACTCCAAGTTCTTTTGCTTTAGATTCAGTCATAACTACAAGCATTGCTGCTCCGTCGTTAATTCCAGATGCGTTTGCTGCTGTTACTGTTCCGCCTTCTTTGAAAGCTGGTTTAAGTTTTGAAATACCTTCAACTGTTACGCCTTCTCTAATGTGTTCGTCATCTTCTACTACAGTAACTTTGCCTTTACGACCTTTAACTTCTACTGGAACAATTTCATCTTTAAATCTTCCAGATCTTCTAGCTTCTTCTGCTCTATTTTGAGAAGTTGCTGCTAGTTTATCTTGCATTTCTCTAGTAATATCAAATCTTTCAGAAACATTTTCTGCTGTAATTCCCATGTGGTAGTCATTAAATGCATCCCAAAGTCCGTCTTTAATCATTGTATCGACAACTTTTTTGTCATTCATTCTTGCTCCCCATCTTTCGTTCATAAGAGCGTATGGAGCAGTAGACATTGATTCAGTACCACCTGCAAGCACGATTTCTGCATCTCCACATTTGATAACTTGAGCTGCCAAACTTACTGCACGAAGTCCTGATCCACATACGATATTAAGTGTAACTGCTGGTTTTGTATAAGGAATTCCAGCGTTAATTGTAACTTGTCTAGCAACATTTTGACCTTGAGCTGCTTGAAGTACGTTTCCGATATAAGCTTCGTCGATCATATCAGGTGTTACTTTTGCTCTTTTCATTGCTTCTTTAGCTGCAACTACTCCTAATTCAACTGATGAAACTGTTTTAAAAGCTCCACCAAATGATCCTACAGGTGTTCTTGCTGCTGACGCGATTACTATTCTTTCTTCCATTTTTTCCTCCTAGCTAGCACGTTAAATACAGTGCTTTAATCATTTCATCTGCCTATTTACTTATAGACATTCCATTAATATTATATCAAATATTGCGTTTAATAAAAGCACAAATAGACTTGACTTACGCCTTACATATATATTCTACCCAATGACTACAAAAATAAAAAAATTTTTACGTTATTTATCTAAAGTTTCTAAAATATCTACGATTTTAACAGCTGCATTTCCATCTCCATAAGGATTTATTGCTTTTGCCATCTCATCAAATACTCTTTTGTCATCAAGTAGAAGATTTATATTTTTATAAACTTCTTCTCTTTGAGTTCCTATTAATTTTGCAGTCTTTGCCCTTACTCCTTCCATCCTTTCAGTCTCATTTCTAACTACAAGGACTGGTTTTCCAAGGGCAGGAGCTTCTTCTTGTACTCCTCCAGAGTCTGTCACTACAAATTTAACTTTATTCATAAGGTTTGAGAAAGGTAAATATGAAAGTGGCTCAATTAAGTGAACTCTATCTAAGTCCTTAAAATATTTATTTGCAACTTCCCTTACAAGTGGATTTAAGTGAACTGGAAAAATTACTTCGACATTTTCTCTTTCTTCTACAACTTGTCTTACTGCAGAAAAGATATTTTCCATTGGCTCTCCCCAGTTTTCTCTTCTGTGAGAAGTTAGAAGTATCACCTCTTTATTGTAATCTATATTGTTTAAAGTCTCGTCTTCAAAAATATAGTCATCTCTTACAGCGTATTTTAATGCATCTATTACTGTGTTTCCCGTAACGAATATATTTTCTTTAGGATAATTTTCTTTTAACAAATTATTCTTATTATTTTCAGTTGGTGCAAAGTGCAAGTTTGTAACTATTCCTGTAAGTTTTCTATTTGCCTCTTCAGGATAAGGTGAATAAATATTTCCAGATCTCAAACCTGCCTCGACATGACCAATCTTTATTTTTTTATAAAAAGCTGCAAGAGCTGCTGCAAAGACTGTAGTTGTGTCTCCTTGAACGAGCAAAATATCTGGTTTAAGCTCATCCAAAATTTTTTCAAGTCCAATTAGAGTTTTTGTAGTAACTTCTGTAAGTGACTGACCCTTTTTAAATATATTTAAATCATAGTCTGGCTCTATGTCAAAAATTTCCAAAACTTGATCAAGCATTTCTCTGTGCTGACCTGTGACACAGACATAGCTTTCTAAAGTGTGCCTTTTTTCTACTTCCTTTATTATTGGAGCCATCTTTATTCCTTCAGGCCTAGTTCCAAAAACAAACAATACTTTCATTTAATCCTCCTTGTTTTTAAGCATACCTGTCGATATTCCGGCAATCAAAATTATTAGCATTATGGCAATGGAGACAAAAAGGCCAACTCTTGAATGGAATTTTGAAACTAAATTTGCAATAATTCCAAAGATGGCAGAAATTGCATAGAGTATAACAACTGTCTGTCTTTGATTTAGTCCCTTTGCGAGAAGTCTGTGATGAAGGTGTCCTTTGTCTGCCTCTACCATTGATTTGCCTGATAATTTTCTTCTAATCATTGCAAAAGCTGTGTCAAATACAGGTACTCCCATTATTAGCACAGGAACAAAAATCATTAGAAGCGCTGCCTGTTTTAAAAATCCAGTTATACTTATATATGAGAGCATAAATCCCAAATAAAGAGCTCCAGTGTCCCCCATAAAAATCTTTGCGGGATTAAAGTTAAATGGCAAAAATCCAAGGCAAGCTCCTGCAACAAGCACGCAAACAAGGCTTACTTCCGTTCTTCCCATATTATAAGTTATAAAGAACATTGAAACTGCACAGACAAATGAAACTCCTGCTGCGAGTCCATCTAGTCCATCTATCAAGTTTATAGTATTTGTAATTCCACAAACCCAAAATATTGTAACTGGAATGGATAAAACTTTTAAAAGTACTAATACGTCTTTAAAATTAAAAGGATTAGTGAAAAATTCAATTCTTACTCCACCTATTACAAGTAAAACTCCCGCTACTATTTGAAATAAAAGTTTTAATTTTGGACTAAGTCCCATTTTGTCATCAATTAAACCAGAAATTGTTATTAATAGAGATGCCGATATTGTCATAACAAGTTCTTTACTCATTGGTAAAAATTTTAACATTAAAACTGTTACAGATATTGCCATTGCAATTCCACCGCCAAGTGGAATAGGTTTTTTGTGAACTCTTCTTTCGTCCTTTGGTATATCTATAAATCCAAATTTTTTTGCGAGTTTAATTGTAATGGGCATGAGTATAAAAGTAATTAAAAATGCCAAAAAGAAAGGAAGAATATATCCCTTCATACTCATACTACTTAGTTCCAAATAGCCTATCTCCTGCATCTCCAAGACCCGGAACTATATATCCATCTTCATTTAACTTTTCATCAACAGCAGCAAGATAGATATCTACATCGGGATGAGCTTCTTCTACTGCTTTTATTCCTTCTGGTGCTCCCAAAAGATTTACCGCTCTAATTTGAGTTGCGCCATTTCTCTTAAGCTCGTCTATCGCTTCGATTAAAGATCCTCCAGTTGCAAGCATTGGATCTACTATAATCATAAGTCTGCGATCTACGTCCTTTGGTAGTTTTGAATAATAAGTAACTGGTTTTAAAGTTTCAGGATCTCTATACATTCCGATGTGTCCAACTCTTGCAGCAGGTACAATTGTTAAAAATCCTTCTACCATTCCAAGTCCTGCCCTTAAAATTGGAACTATTCCAACCTTTTTGCCGGAAATCATCTTGCCAGTAGTTGGTGCAATTGGAGTTTCGATTTTTACTTCTTCAGTCTCCAAATCTCTTGTAAGTTCGTATGCCATTAGTGATGAAATTTCATTTACAATTTGTCTAAACTCCATTGAGCTTGTTTCTTTTTTTCTTAAAATCGTCATTTTGTGATCGATTAGTGGATGTTGTACAATGTGAAGCATTTTAGTCCTCCTCTATTTTACTTACTCTATTAATATGTCTTCCACCTTCAAATTCTTCATTTAAAAATGCGTCGACAATTTCTTTTGCCATATCAAGCCCAATTAATCTTGCGCCCATAGCCAAAACATTTGCATCATTGTGTCTTCTTGCAAGTTTTGCAGAATAAGGTTCGCTGCAAAGTGCAGCCCTAATTCCCTTAACTTTATTTGCGGCAATAGAAATTCCAATTCCAGAGCCACAAATCGCTATTCCAAAATCCAAGTTTTTGTCTATTACTTCGTGACCAACTGCGTGTCCAAAGTCTGGATAATCAACTCTATTGTCACTATCTGTGCCTTTATCGATAACTTCTATACCCTTTTCTTCTAAGTATTTTTTAATATCTTCTTTAAGATAAAAACCAGCGTGATCTGATCCAATTGCTATTTTCATTTTACACCTCAAATTCTCATAACTATTCTGCCGCTGCAAGCTTTTAAGAGTCTATTCATAATGCTAAGTCCAAGTCCAATTGGCTCGTAGCCTTCAGCAAAAATTAAATCTACATTTTCTTCATCACACCTGCGAAGTGAATCAAAAAGATTTCTAGCTACTTCTTCAAGGTGCTGTCTTGATCCCAAATCTATTTTAAGATCTGCATTTTTATACCTATCTATGGTTTCAGTTGACGCTAAAACGGCAACCTTTTTGTCAATATTTTTATCAATGTTTTTTTGAATTTCCAAAACCATCTTGTCTATATTTCCACCAAAACAAATTGCCTCTGCCTTAGGTGCATAGTGCTTATATTTTTGTCCAGGTGATTTTGGCACCTTTTTGTTAGTGGAATCTATAGTGCTTTGGTCAATTGTTATATCTGGTGAAATTTTTTGCAAGTCCTCCAAAGTTACCTTTCCCGGTCTAAGTACCATTGGTGGATCTACTGTTACATCGAGAACTGTTGATTCAATTCCAACAACGGATTTGCCACCGTCCACGATTATGTCGACTCTTCCGTCCAAATCGTGAATTACATGTTGAGTCTTTGTAGGGGAAGGTCTTCCAGAAATATTTGCAGAAGGAGCAGCTATTGGAAGATGCGTAGCCTTTAAGATTTTATTTGCAAGTTCGTGAGAAGGCTCTCTTACTGCAACAGTGTCAAGACCTCCTGTAACTGCATCGGGTATTAGCTTTGACCTTTTAAAAATCATAGTTAGTGGTCCTGGCCAAAATTTTTCCATACACTTTTTGGCAACTTCTGGCACCTCTTCTACAAGTTCATCTAACTGTGAATTTTCTGCTATGTGTAAAATCAAAGGATTATCTGATGGTCTTCCCTTGGCTTCATAAATCTTTTTGCAAGCTTTGGCGTCAAGTCCATTTCCCCCAAGTCCATATACAGTCTCAGTAGGAAACACGACAAGCCCTCCATTTTCAAATGTCTTTTTTATTTTATCAAGGTACTTTTTATCATTTTCATTTCCCTCAAACTTTATTATCTCTGTTTTCATAAAAAACACCTCTATCGATATATTATATCAAGAAAAGTCTCGCTTTGACACAAATTAGCATAAATTCTTGATATATGCATTTATAATATTTTATCATGTTTTGTAAAATAATGTTTCATATTAGAACTTATTAGATATTTTTTAAGAATTTTTAAATTTTTATAGATTTTAGTTATAATTTTTTAATTTCTTAAATTTTATACAAAAAAAGATGCCACTTTCGTGACACCTTTATTTTTATACTAATGCTTCATTTTTAAATTTTTTCTTTCTAATATTTGCAAAAACTGTTCCCGTAAGGTTGTGCATTACACTAAATATCGCACCTGGAAGGGAAGCTAATGGACTCATAGCAAAGTTTGCAGTCGCAAGGGACACTGCAAGGCCTGAATTTTGCATTCCAACTTCTATAGCAAGTGCCGTTTCCTTTTCTTTCTCAATTCCGAATATTTTGCAAACTAAAAGTGCTGATAAAAGTCCCGCAACATTGTGTAAAAATACAACTCCAGTTACTAATAATCCGCTTTCTGCAATTTTATCTGCATTTACTGCTATAATTCCTGAAATAATTAAAATTATCGCAAGAGATGATACAAGTGGTAGTGCAGGTGAAACATATTCCATTTTTTCCTTTAGAGACATTTTTATAATAATTCCCAAGATTACTGGAATAAGTATTACCTTAACAACTGTTATAAACATTGCAACAAGTGAAACTTCCACCCATTTCCCTGCCAACAGATAAACTATAACTGGCGTTATAAATGGAGCGATAAGAGTAGAAACTGTCGTCATAGTGACAGATAAAGTTACGTCTCCTCCAGCTATGTGAGTCATTACATTGGATGCGGTGCCACCTGGGCATGATCCAACGAGTATCACTCCAAGAGCTATATCCTTTGGAAGCTTAAATACATTGCAAAGAATAAGGGCAATTGTAGGCATCAATAAAAATTGGAGTATCACTCCCAAAATTATTTCTTTAGGATGAACTAGTGTATTTTTTAAATTGCCTAAATCTATAGTTGTGCCCATTCCAAACATTGCAACTGCCAAAAATATGGAAGTGTAATTTGTCATCCATTTAAAATGCTGTGGATAAAAAAACGCTACAACCGACAAAATTATAATTAAAATTATGATATTGCTGACGAAAACATCAACAAATTTTTTAAATTTATTCACTTTACACCTCGTAGATAATGTTGTCAATTAACCTTGCTGGACCAACCTGAACTGCAAGGGCAACTAAAACGTCTCTGTCAATTTTTTCTACATCCTCAAGATTTTCTAAATCAACAATTTTAATGTAGTCAATCTTTGCATAATCTACTAGGTGAATTATTTTCTCCATTTCAGCAATAATTTCACTTGGATCTCTCTTTTCCTTTAGCATTGACTCTGCTTTTTTGAGAGAATCTTGTAAAACTAATGCGTCTTCTTTTTCTTTATCTGATAAATATTTATTTCTAGAAGAAAGTGCAAGACCTGACTTTTCTCTAATTATTGGACATCTCTTGAGCTCAATATCAAAATTTAAATCTTCAACCATTTTTTTCAAGATGATAAATTGTTGCGCATCCTTTTGTCCAAAATAAGCCCTATCCGCCTTAGAAATATTAAATAACTTTGCACAAACTGTCGCCACTCCTCTAAAGTGAATTGGGCGAGTGACTCCACAAAGTTTTTCAGATAAATCGTAAACTTTTATATAAGTCTTGTGATTTTTGTACATATCTTCTGGACTTGGGTGAAAGACTAAATCAACACCTGCTTCTTCGCATCTCTTTAGGTCTCTTTCCAAATCTTTTGGATAAGAACCATAGTCTTCATTTTCACCAAACTGAGTAGGATTTACAAAAATTGACACTACAACAAAGTCATTTTCTTCTCGAGCTCTCTTTATAAGGCTCAAGTGACCTTCGTGCAAAAATCCCATTGTTGGCACAAGTCCAATTGATTTTCCCGATTTTTTTACAGGATTTACCACATTTCTTACTTCTTCTACTGTCTTTACTTCTTTCATTTTAACTCCTCTAATCTTTGTTATTAGAGATAGCACGCTTTTGTAAACACATTTTCATCAAGAATTTAAACAATGATGTACGAAAATTTAAAGTCTCTATATTAAAATATAATTTCATAATCTGACAAAAATAGTCTCAATTTGAAATTCTAAATAATAGATAAAAAAATTCTTAATTAAATTCTAAAATGAATTAAATATTTAATTACAATAAGCATGAGTATAGTTTATTTCTAATACTATCTCCAGTGATAAGTATAATGATTAAAAAGTTTTAAATCAAGCTATAAAATAAAAAAGCCCGCAGCGCGGACTCGAGATTTTGAAAAAATCATGGAAACTTCATCTCATTACAAAAACAACAAGTTCTTTTATGAGATGAAATTCCCCAAAACTTTGTCACTATTTCATCTTTTTAAATCCACAACACGGACTCTTTTATTTAATAGGCATAATTTCTCTAATTGTACTTACAGATTTATCCCACTCATCTCTTTCTTCATCACTTAGCTTTATTTCATAATCTCCCAATATCCCATCTCTACCTACAATAGCTGGATGACCAATGTAGCAATTATCTCTTTCGCTATATGATGAAACTGGAAGAATTGTCCTTGCATCTTGAAAAATTGTCTCAACGATAATTGAAGTTGAATTTGCAATTCCATAAGACGTATATCCCTTAGCTTCTATTGTCTTAAAGGCACGCATTCTAGTGTCCTCTTCAATTTTTTTAATCATATCTTTATCTAAAATATCTAAAATTGGCTTTGTCGCAATAGAGACCTGTGACCAAGCGACAAATTGGCTGTTGCCATGTTCTCCAATTACATATCCGTCCACTGAATTTGGATCAATATTTAAAACTCTAGAAACGGCGTTTTTCATCCTTGCAGTGTCTAGTATTGTTCCAGTTCCAATTACTCTTTCGCGTGGAAGCCCAGTTAATTTTTGCATATAATCTGCTATTACATCACATGGATTTGTAATGCTAACTAAAATTCCATTAAAACCTGACTTTTTAATTTTAGGTCCCCACTCTTCGGCGCAAGTCTTTGTATATTCAAATTCTTTTAACCTATCGCTATACCTTTGCAAAATTGTAATGTCGCCAGGAGCAAAAATAATTATATCAGAATTTTTGAGGTCCTCACTTTCACCAGCCTTTATATTTACATGTCCATTTCTTCTTACAAATCCGTCAGAAAGATCGCTAACTTCTGCCTCTGCAAGTCCGACTTTTTTATCAAATAGTGCGAGTGTATCACAAAGACTTCTTTCAACCAAAGTGTGTGCAACAGTTGCTCCTACATTTCCAAGTCCAATTATTGATATTTTTCTCATAATTTCCTCCCATTATATTGTCTTTATTTATATATTATCTTTATTTAATTTTAGCATAATTAAAATATATTCATTTTTATATTTTATGTCAACTAAACTAGTCATAAAAAATGGGCTACTAAAAGCCCATCAATCGTTAATTCTATAATATTCATATTTTCTGTAGTGTGTATAAATCTCTTTAAAATACATTTATATTATAAACACGCATTTAATATATATTAACTTTTAACTAACTTCTTCTTTTAGGTTTAATTAAATTTTTCTTCAAACCTTCACCTATCATTCCAATTACAATATATCCTTGAAAAATTAATGCAGTAAGTTCTGCAATTGCTGAACTATTTTTTAAAACTATAGACCTTACTAAAATAAGTAAAATTAATAAAAATAAATATCTTTCCTTTTTGTTTATAACTTTTTTCAATTTTAATTTTTGGATTTATGATAATCAAATCGTAAACAAATACAAATAATATTAAAATATCTTTATATTTATCAAAATAATCACTCCAAAATAAACTACACAAAGTAAATGAAAGTAGTAGAATAGCCACTGCCAAAATAAATTGTGAATCAATAAATATAGATTTTACTTCTCTAAAATCTATATCTTTTAATTTAAAATCTTGTTTACTTAACGCCATTTTTAATTCATCCTAACTAATTTGTTTAATAAGTTGAATATCCTTTAAATATAGATACTGTACCATAATACCATTCATCATCTCTCTATGCATTATCTACATAATGCTCTAATGAACAAACATTATCAAATTTTATAATTACACCATGATTATTTAGCCATGAAGAATTATGAGTTCTTGCAACCTCAAGAACATGCGCAACTAAACCCTTAATTGCATAAGAATCCACTTTTGCTCCAATTCCCTGCTGAATTAAAGATATAATACTTTCAGAAATAGCTGCTGCAGAAATAACTGCTCCCGCCATTGATACTATTTATCCATAAGCTAATTTACTTCTTTGGGTTGATTTACTACCGGGAGTACAGAATCTATAAGGGTCATTTTTAGCTCCGCTTCCATTTGATTTATAAAATGCAAAATCCATATCACCAAAGTTACCGTTATTTTCAACAACTATATTCCCATTCTCATCTATTAATCTTACCACAAAAATTTTTCCATTACTTTTGTTCTCGAGTATATATTTTACTCAATTTTCAATTATAATTACTCGATCAGGTTTTTCATCCTTTAAAAATATTAAATTCTCTAAGTTATTTTTATTATGAATAACTTCACCATAAGCAAAAACAGTACTGCCGAATAACATAGTAAATATTAATAGAAATAATCCCATAATCTTAAGCCTTTTTTCACTATAACAACTCCTTACATTAAATATATTTATAATATGAGTTTACACTTTTTAAAAAAATGTCACCATATATAAAAAATGGGCTACTAAGAGCCCATCAGTCGTTAATTCTATAATATTCATATTTTCTGTAGTGTGTATAAATATCCTTTGAATCTCCTTCAACTTTATCTCTAAAATAAGAAGTATTTCCGTTGTAGATAAAGTGTCTTGAGATAATTGGCAATTTCTTTCTAAGTTCCGAATTATAACTAAAGAAATTGTCTGCCTTTGTAAAATCAAGCATATCTAACACAGTAGAAGCTAGATAATTTGATGAAATTATTGAGCCTTGGTCGAGCTCTATATTTTCTTTGTTTAAATATTCTCTTCCTGCATCATTTGCCATTACAATAAATGGTGTAGAGTAATATTCTATTTCTTTTTCCAAATTATCCCAGCTGAGATGTTTTTCAATCTTTTCGTATCCATTGGGATTTGAGCCAAATGTTGGCAAGTGATCGCCATAAAATACCATGATTATCGGTTCTTCTTTTTCCTTCATCATGTCGTAGACTCTTCCAATCATTTCGTCTATATCCCTTGTGCCCAAGAAATATGCCCCAAAGCTTGCTTTTGTTTGATCGTCAAGTTCATATTTACATTTAAATGGATAACTTTCTTTGTATTTATCGTAGTAATAAGGGCCATGATTTTGTATATCGACAGCATAATCAAATATCGGCTTTTCACTAGTAGCAAGAGTTTTTTCAAATCTGTCGATAAATATGTCGCTAAACTGACTTTCAGATACATATTCGCCCTTTATGTCTGGATTTTCTATATCTTCTAAGAAATATTTTTCATTAAATCCAATCTTTGGATAAACTTCGTTTCTTCTATAAAACCATTCATACCCAGGATGGAATGCTCTAGTTTCATATCCAATGCTATCTAAAAATCTTGGGAGTGAACCTATATCTCTCTTGATTGAGTTAAAGGAAATTGATCCGTTGGCAGATACATCGGTAGTTAATGTTCCAGTCAAGACGTCAAACTCTGTATCGCCTGTTCCTCCTCCAAAAGACGGAGTTACAATTCTTCCGCTTAAAACGGATTCTGCTTGCATTCTCTTAAAATTTTTATTGGGATCGTGCTCATTGTCAAATGTGAATGCAGGATTTTGAGAAATATCTGTAAAAGCCTCGCCCATTATCCAAATAATATTCGGCTTTTTATTGTATTGAAGTACAGATAGTTCTTCAGATCTATTGGCTTTATCAATTTTTTTGATTTCATTTTTATTATATCCTTCAGGTGCTCTTACAATTGAATCTTTAATGTTGTGTAAAAATGTGTAATTAAATCCTTTAGAGTTAAAGTGATCCAGTAAATTGTATGGATTTCCCTCAAGAGGTAGTTCAAAATATAATTTGTCACTTGAATACACTGTCGAATACATAGCCGCAAAAAGAAATATAGCTGAAAATAATACAGTTAGTCGCGGCTTAATCTTAATTTTTTCCTTATTAATAGATCTAGTAAAGAAAAATGCTATTAATAAAAATACGACTAAAACTATTATAGAAAACAAATCTGGAAAGAAAGACTGCTTTACCATATCTGCAGCTTCAAAAGCCAATTTAAAATCACTAAGCACAAATGGGGCGTCTCTATAAATTACCTTTGTCCTGTGAACTACAAATACTATTGTGTAAATTACAGAATTTAAGAATAGAGCTCTATTTAGTCTTCCAAAAATTCCTTGAAGTAAAAGCCCCATTAGAAGTACTGAAGCCATATTTAAAAATATCAATATAGGATTTTCTAAAACTTTATTTAAACTTAAATTGTCTCCTGGAGATAAAATAAACATCACGATTGTAATAAGTAATGCAAATAAAACTTGCCAGAGTAAATCTGAAAGTTTAAAGCTCCTCTTTTCGACAATTTCATTGTTTTTATTAAAAAACTTTTTCAATATACCACCTAATTTCTTTGAATATTATTATATAATATTTATATGAAAAGTAAAACTTTTGTAATAAATATAGTCGCATTATTAATAATAATTTACACTTTTAAAATTATTCACAAAAAAAGAGACCATCACGCACATGGTCTCTTTTTTCTTGAATGTTGATTGGTATAATTTTATTATTAATCTTAGGAGCTAAGGCTTTCGCCTTATATGGTCTACGTTAGTAAACATTTATTATGTGTTAATGATAACTTGTATCAATAACTTATCTATATATTACTATACTTTTTATTAAATGTAAAGCCTTTTTGATAAAAATTATCAAAAAATTTTAGAAATTTTAAAATTTTCTTCAAAAAAAATAGAGGAGCATCTCTGCTCCTTTATTTTAAATCTAAAATTAATTTCCGAATCTTCTCATGAAATCTTCCATAAATTGACGTTCGGCATCACTTTGTGCGCCTTGACCTCCGCCCTGCATTTGATCTCGTCTTTGCATTTCTTGTTGTCTTAAATCTTCTCTTGCGTTTTTATCCTTTTCTACAGAATATTCTGTAAAAGTAAGTTCAGAACTTTGTTCTTTTCCATTTCTGATAAATTTAATGCTAACTTTATCTCCAACTTGATATTTGTACAAAATAGATTTTAAGGAATTGTTGTCTTTAACTTCGTCTTTGCCAATTTTTGTGATAATATCTCCCGGTTGAAGTCCTGATGCAACTGCAGGAGATCCGTCGTATATCTTGTAAACAAAAATACCTGACTCTTGATTTATGTTTTCGTTAAATAGTTGTCTTGCTGCATTTACATCCATTGACAAAATACCTAAAGACAATTCTTTATAACTTCCTGTTTCAATAACTTGTTTAACTATAGGTTTAATAAAATTAATTGGAATTGAAAAACCAAGTCCTTCAGCAGATTGAACTTTAATTGTATTAATTCCAATCACTTCTCCATTTGAATTTAAAAGTGGTCCGCCAGAGTTACCTCCGTTAATTGAGGCATCAGTTTGAATAAGTCCAGTCATATATCCTCCGCCACTTACTGCTCCGACATATCTATCTAAACCTGAAATTATACCTTGAGTAACTGTTTGGGAAAATTGTAGTGAAATTGGATTTCCAATTGCAACGGCAGGTTCTCCAATTTCTAGTTTATCAGAATCTCCAAGACTTGCTGCTTTTAATTTATCTTTAGTATCAATCTTTACTATCGCAAGGTCAATCATCTCATCTGCCCAAATTGTCTTACCATCTAAGTCTTTTTCATTGTTTAATCTTACTGTAACTTTATCGACTATTTGATTGTTAAGTTTAACTACGTGAGCATTAGTTAAAATGTATCCCTTAGAATCTACAATTACACCGCTGCCGACACCTTGAACTTCAACAGGTCCAAAGAAAGATTGTTGAACTCCTTTAGTTGTAATTCCAACAACTGATGACATTGACTTCTTGGCAACAGCACTTGCCACTGTCATATCATCTCCAGCAGAAATTGTGATATTGTTGGATGGTTCATTATTATTGCCGTTTCTCATATTCATAGTAGTAAGTAGTGAACCAATAACTCCACCTATTAAAGAAAAAACAATCGCCATTACTATAAAAATGGCACCCTTTCCTCTATGCTTTTTAGGTGGTTTTTGCGAGTTTGTAGAATAAATATCAGAATTTTCTGTATTATTAAAATCGTCTCTCATGTGTATTCCCCCTTGATATATTAAATT
The DNA here is from genome assembly GCA_029983555.1 of Peptoniphilus sp. Classification (GTDB taxonomy): domain Bacteria; phylum Bacillota; class Clostridia; order Tissierellales; family Peptoniphilaceae; genus Peptoniphilus_A. Next base: position 18,284 of record JASBZH010000008.1, read on the forward strand.
TTAAAATTATAATGTGAAAAATATATGAATTGTTTATCAAAAATTTTTGAACATTCCTATATTATAGGTACCACAGCTATCTCGTTCAAAACACTATTTGATTTATATTCTTTAAATTTGATTGATAATGTATTTAGAGTATTTTAAATTTAATACTTTGGTTAATTTTAACTAATCATAATACCAAAAAAAAAATTTTTATAATATTTGAAAATTTTTTCTAAAGATTTAAGTGCATATTTATAAGTTAAATAAAATTTATATAAAAAAAGATTTTGGCCAAAAACTTAGCCAAAATCTTTTTTAATAATTATCTTAATTTAATTAAAATACTGAAACGTATGCGTCTTTTTTATCCAAGATAAGCATATGTCCTGGAGCGTGAGTTATCATAATTTCAGGTTTAGATGCCATTGCTACTGCTTGAGGTGTTACTCCACAAGCCCAAAATACTGGCACTTCTCCTTCTTTTATTTCACTTCTTTCTCCAAAGTCAGGTTTGTCAATATCTTTGATTCCTATAACGGATGGATCTCCAATGTGAATTGGCGCACCATGTGTTGCAGGAAATCTTGCAGTTACTGTAGTTGCTCTTACTATATCTTTGTAAGGAATTGGTCTCATAGAAACTACTGTGTTTCCGTGAAACATTCCAGCACTTTGGCATTCAATATTTGTAATATACATTGGAACATTGTGTTCATCTTCAATGTGTCTTACAGGTATATCTGCTTCGAGCATTGCCTTTTCAAATGAGAATGAGCATCCAATTACAAATGTTACGAAGTCATCTTGCCAAACATCTTTTAAATCTGTAACTTCTTTTTCATATTCGCCATTTTTGTAAATTCTATACTTAGGAACATCAGTCTTAATATCTGCTCCATCTGCCATTATTTTTGTAATAGATGAACCCTCATCTAGTACTTCAAGTATTGGACATGGTTTAGGATTTCTTTGTGCGAATAGTAAAAAGTCATAGGCATATTTTTTAGGAAGTATTGCAAGATTTGCTTGAAGATAACCTTCGCTCATTCCAGAAGTTGGCATATTTACCTCGCCACTTCTTATTAGTTCTCTGACCTCTTTAGGACTTTTTTTAGCTAATTCACTTAATTTCATACTAAAGACTCCTCACTAATTTTATCAAACTGTGCATTGTAATCTCTTGCAATTTTATTTGCTTCTTCAACACTTACTTCATCAAAAATTAATCTGTCTAAGAAATTCATGTGTGCTAATTTGTGTAAATCTGCACTAATTACAGTTCCTATCTTAGTATATCCACCAGTTGTTTGTCTGTCTGCACATAGAATTATAGGCTGACCATTTGCAGGAACTTGAATTGAACCAAAAGCTGTACCATCAGAAATAATATCTGCAGTTTCTTTGTGTTCTATCTTTTCACCCTTTAGTCTAATTCCCATTCTGTCAAGCTCTTTTGTAACTTGATATCCACCAGATCTAAATAGATCGTGAACTCCCTTTTCTGTAAAGTAATCGTCTTGAGGTCCAAGAACAACTCTTAGTACATTAAAGTGAGAGAACTTTGGCAAATATTTTGCAGGAATTTTTCTAGCCTTAGGTTTATTCTTAGGTCTAATTATATTAAATTCATCTTTAGGCTTTAGAGCTCTTCCTTCGTATCCACCCATTTTTGTCTTTATGTGAGTAGATTTAGACCCATTTACTACTGGAACGTCAATTGAACCTGAAAAAGCGATATAACCGCGAAGACCATTTTTAACTTTTCCAAATTGTAAAGTGTCTCCAGCTTTTACTTCAATAGATTCAAACATTGGAGCTTCTTTTCCATTAATTTTTGGGCTCATGTCTGCGCCAGTAAGTGCAATTACCATCTCTTCATTAAATTTAAGAGTTGGTCCAAAATATATCATTTCAAGAACTGCTTCGTCGAGTTTGTTGCCAACAAGGATGTTTGCAAGTTTATAGTTGTAATCGTCCATTACTCCAGAAGTAGGAATGCCAAGCTCTTGATAGCCGTATCTTCCACCGTCTTGAATGGTAGTTAATATACCACCATTAATTACGTCAATACTACTCATTTAGCTCACTCCTTTTAACCTTCTTGATATTAACTTTGTATTTCTTGTTGTCAACTTCTTCTTTTATCTTTTTGTATTCAGATTCATCTATAGGGACATATCTTATATAGTCTCCCGCTTGAATAAATACAGGTGGGTTTACTGTTTCATCGTATAATTTTAAAGGTGTTCTACCAATTAATTGCCATCCTCCAGGTGATTCTAATGGATACATTCCTGTTTGATTAGAGGCAATTCCTACAGAACCTGGTTCGATTTTTAGTCTTGGAGTCTTAAGTCTTGGAGTAGCTATTCTTTCGTCTAGTCCTCCTAGATAAGTAAATCCTGGTATGAATCCCATCATATAAACTAAATAATCTGTGCCTGAGTGAATTTTGATAACTTCTTCTTTACTCATGCCGGCATGTTTTGCAACGAAGTCAATGTCTGGACCATATTCTCCGCCATAAACTGTTGGAATTTCTACAAGTCTTACATATTCGCTGACATTTCCAGCATCACCTGTTTTAAGGTTATTTAATATATCAACCAATTCGTCAAAAGTAAGTTTAATTGGATCGTAATTGATTAAAATAGATCTATAAGTAGGTAAGATATCTACTATTCCATCTACATTTTCTTTTTTTAAATTTTCTACTACATTTGCGATACTTGCGTTAATTTCTTTTTCAATTGTATCTCCAAACTCCATTACTAGAGCGGTATCGCCTGCTGGTAGAAATTTTATTTCTTTATACATTTAACTCTCCTTATTCTTTTTATAGTCCAAGGTTTCCTAATAAAGTCTTAATTCCCATGAAAGCTGTGATAGCAACTACTATCCAACCAAGTGTCAAAAGTACATTGGAGTGTTTGTAATCTCCAACAATGCTCTTCTTCTTAGCTGCTACAAGTATTACTGCTAAAGTTATAGGAAGGATAAATCCGTTAAGTGTACCTACAACAACAAGTAATGTTTGTGGTTGTCCAATAAAGATAAAGATTATTGTTGAAATAACGATAAATAATATTGTTACTAAATTTTCTCTTTCAGCTACTGGTTTAAATAATGTCTTTAAGAAAGATACTGAAGTATAAGCTGCACCTACAACTGATGTAAAAGCTGCTGCTGCAAAAACTATACCAAATATTTTATATCCAACTACGCCTGAAGCTGCTCTAAATGAAGAAGCTGCGATGTTATCAGGATCAATTGCTGCGTTAGGCATTTTTGTTACACCAAGAATAGCAAGGAATAAAAGTATTCTTACGATTAAAGCTACTACTATACCTAATATTGCTGATCTATTTACATCTGGAAGTGATTCTTCACCAGTTATACCAGCATCAATAAGTCTGTGTCCGCCAGAAAATACAATATATCCACCAACAGTACCACCGATTAAAGTAAGTGTTGCTGGGATAATTGAGTTATATCCACCCTTTGGTACTACAGCAGAAGATAGTGCTTCACCAACTGGAGGTTTTGTCTTGATAGCTACAAAAGCTATTAGAATGATCATTGCTGCACCTAAAACTTGTGTAAGTTTATCCATTGCTGAACTTGCAGATTTAGATGAAAAAATAATAATTCCTACTAGACCGCCAATTGCTGCGCCAATTCTAATGTCAACGCCAAATACTACATTAAGACCTTGGCCTGCTCCTCCGACGTTACCAATATTAAATGCAAGTCCGCCAAGTGCTACTAAAATTGCTATTACATATCCAAGACCTGGCAACACTTTGTTGGCAATGTCTTGTCCTCTCATTTTTGAAACAGCTATAACTCTCCAAACATTAAGTTGTGCTACATATGACATAATGATTGAAAATAGAATTACTGCTGCAAAGTCTGCACCTAAACTTGTTGTAAAGGTAGCAGTTTGAGTCATAAATCCAGGTCCAATTGCTGATGTAGCCATCAAGAAAGCCGCACCCAAAAGCACCGACCAGTTAGTTTTTTTCTCAGTCATTTCTTTCCTCCTATTATTTTAAGAAATCAATTAAAGGTTTAACCACGATTCCTTCATCTTCCAAACCTTTTCTTATATTTTTAACGAACTCTAAAGCTTCAGGATTGTCGCCGTGAACACAAATTGAATCTGCTACGATATCGATTTCTTTTCCATCTGCTGTCACTACTTTGTTTTCTTTAATCATCTTTATTACTCTAGGTATTGCTTCCTTAGGATCTTTAACAAAAGCACCTGGTAAAGATCTATTTACTAGAGAACCGTCTTCGTTATATCCTCTGTCTGCAAAGACTTCTTGAGAAATTCTAAGTCCTCTTCTCTTTCCTTCTTTAGCTATGTAGGAGCCACTTAAAACCATTAAGATTAAATCTTTGTCAAAGTCTTCTACAGCATCTAAGATTGCGTTTGCAAGAGTTTCGTCATTGCATGCAGTGTTGTAGAATGCGCCGTGAAGTTTCATATGTTGTAGTTTAGTTCCGTGAGCTTTTGCAAATGCAGAAAGTGCTCCAACTTGATATAACATATATGCTCTTGCTTCTTCAGGCTTAACTGCAATTTTTCTTCTTCCGAATCCCATAAGATCTGGATATCCTGGGTGAGCTCCGATTTGTACACCATTTTCAACGGCTGCTTTTACAGTCTTGTCCATGATTAAAGGGTCACCTGCGTGATAACCACATGCACAGTTAATACTTGTGACATATTTTACAATCTCTTCGTCCATGCCCATCTTATATGCACCAAAAGATTCTCCAATATCACTGTTTAAGTCAACATAATAAGTCATTTTATCTTCCTCCTTGTAGAAATAATATAAAAAATAGTGCTGTAGTACGAACAAAATTGTGCTACAACACTATTATAATAAAAAATTTAATATTATTCAACTAATTAAAGTATTACAAAGAGCAGATTTCAAAATTTAAATCAGCGTTTTCCCGTTAATATACAAATATACTCTAAGTAAAATATTTTAGAAATTTTTTTAATTATTTTAATCAATTACTTTTAAAAGTTTATCTATTGGAGCCTTTTCTTTTTCTTCTGGTACATCTAAAATTTTTCCAAAAGGCATTTGTGCAACTAATCTATAATTTTCTGGAATGTCGTAGAGTTCTTTAACCCACTTATCAATACCTGGATTATAGTGTTGAAGGCTCGCTCCAATATTTTCATCAGCTAAAGCTTGCCATGCGTTTAGCTGAGTCATAGCGCATCCATGCTCTGCCCACTGCTTCATTCTATCTGCATATAGTGGATACTTTTCTTCAAGTTCTTTAATTAAAGCATCATCAATAAAATATAAAGCAGTTCCCTTAGCGTGATAGAAACCGTTAAACTTTTCTTCTTTAATTGTATTGTCATAAGTTTCATTTACTTTGTTCCAAAATTCTTTGGATTTATCGTCAAATAGAAGTACAATTCTAACAGGTTGAGAATTCATAGCTGTGGGTGTTATATTTAATACATCTTCAAATAAGTATTTAATCTCTTCCTTTGAAAGTTCTGTATCTTCAGACAAATTGTAAAATGATCTTCTGTTTCTAATTAATTCTAAATATTTTTGCATAATGCACCTCTCGTATTTACAAATTTTCTATTCTCCACTAATTTAGTAAATACCCCACTCTATTTATTACTATTCAAGACGGCCGCCTTTTGTATAAAGATTGTAGTAGTAACCTCTATTATTCATGAGCTCTTCGTGAGTTCCCCTCTCTATAATTCCATCCTTTGTCATTACTAAAATCAAATCTGCATTTTGAACTGTAGTAAGTCTATGGGCAATTGTAAGAGTAGTCCTTCCTTTAGAAAGCTTTTCGATTGAATCTTGAACTATCATCTCACTTTTATTATCAAGAGCAGAAGTTGCTTCGTCTAAAATTAAAATTGGAGGATTCTTTAAAAATACTCTTGCAATTGAAATTCTTTGCTTTTGTCCACCAGAAAGTTTAACTCCACGTTCACCCACATAAGTGTCAAATCCATTTGGAAGTGTCTCTATGAATTCAAAAGCTCCAGCTAATTTAGCTGCTTCAATAACTTCCATATCAGTCGCACCAGGTTTTCCGTAGGCGATGTTATCTTTTATAGTTCCTGAGAATAAATATACATCCTGCTGAACTATTCCAATTTTTTCTCTCAAAGATTTTAATTTTATATCTCGAACGTCGTGACCATCTACAAGCACACTTCCCGAGTTTACATCATAAAATCTAGGTATCAAGTTACAGATTGTAGTCTTTCCAGCTCCACTCGGCCCAACTATTGCAAGCTTTTGACCAGCTTTAATTAGACAATTAAAGTTTTCTAATACATTTCTATCGCCTTTTTCATAGGCAAAAGTCACGTCTTTAAACTCAATATCTCCCTTTACATTGTCATAGGACACTGCATTATCTCTGTCGTAAATATCAGACTTTACGTTCATAATTTCTGTAAATCTTTCTATTCCTGTCATTCCTTTTTGGAACTGTTCAGTAAATTCGACAATTCTTTTTACTGTTGCAAGAAGTGATTGAACATAAAGTACATATACAATCATATCTTGTGGCTCTATTTCTCCAGCCATCATAAAGTATCCACCAGAAAATATTAACACGAGATACATCAATCCGTCAAAGATTCTAGTAATTGTATTAAATCCTGCCATAGATTTATAGAATAGTTTTTTTATGCCTAAAAACTTGTTGTTTTCGTACATAAATTTTTCATTTTCAATTTCTTCATTGGCAAAAGATTTTACAACTCGAATTCCAAGAAGCGAATCTTCAATTGCTGAATTTAAATTTCCAACATGAACTTTTTGTGCCTTTTGTGCATCGCGCATTTTAGTTCTAAAATATCCTGCAAAATAAATCATTACAGGTATCAATATATAAATGTAAATAGTCATCTTAACATTTATAGATAGCAAAATTACCATTGAAATTATAATCTTAATCGCACCTATAAAATACTCCTCTGGACAGTGATGAGCAAATTCAGTTATGTCAAATAAATCATTTGTGATTCTAGACATTATAACTCCCACTTTTGTCTCGTTGTAGAATGAATAAGAAAGAGTTTGAAGATGTGAATAGAGATCTCGTCTCATGTCAGTTTCAATTTTTGCACCCATTATATGACCAATATTCGTCATAAAATACTGTGCAATTATCTCTACTATTTTTATTGCAAGATAAATTAGAGCAAGCTTTGAAACAAACGAAAAAGTAATTAAGCTAATGTCTTCCATTCCGACGCTTGTAAGTTTTCTAAGTAATAATGGAAGAATCATTTCACTTGCAGTTGTAAAAGCTGCGCAAATTAAATCTAAAAATAAAGTCAACCTATATTTATGAAAATAGGGCAAAGCCCTTATAATAAGTTTTATATTACTCATCTTTACCTCCTTATATGATATGTCCTATCAATAATAACACATATACAAAATATTTACATCAAAAGCCATTTGACTTTCTATTTTCTTGACATAAAAATTTCTACAATTTATAATCAATTAAGAAATAAAAGGAGATTTAACATTGGAAAATAAAAGCACTACAGGTAGTAAAATTGCAAAATCTACTCTGGCTATTATAATATTCTCTCTAATAGGAAAGATTTTTGGTTTCTTTAGAGAATCACTTACAGCATATGTATTCGGAGCAACTGTTGAAATGGATGCCTTTTCTCTTGCACAAGCAGCTACAGCTATGATAGCGGGCTTTGTAACACAGGCAATTGCTACGACTTATATACCTTCAGTTCAAAAGGCCGAGAATGATCTTGGTCATGAGCGCAAAAATTATTTTACAAATAATTTACTTGGAATTTCGACTATAGTATCTTTTGCATTAATTGCACTTGGAATATTATTTCCACAAGAGATTGCACTATTAACTGCATCTCAAGCAAGTCCTGAGACTTACGAAATCGTAGTAAAATTAATTCAAGTTGGAATGCCCGTTGTTTTATTTTCATCATGGGTTGGAGTTTTGACAGGATACCTTCAACATGGCGGCAAATTTGCTGCAGCTGGAGCAATTGCCATTCCACTAAACATGACTTATATTGTCTACTTGGCACTTTTTTCACATCATGTTGGAATAATTGGACTTACTATTGCATCAGTTCTCGGTATACTTGCACAATTTTTATTCCTACTTCCAAGTTCATATAAAATTGGATACAGACCTAAATTTATTTTAGATTTTAAAGATAAATATGTAAAAGATGCAATTATTCTCTCCCTTCCAGTTTTCGTATCTGTATCTGTAAACGACATAAATACAATTGTCAACAGAAACTTAGCATCTGGAATGGGAAATGGTGCAGCATCAATTTTATATTTTGCAAATAAAATGAATACTATGATAATAGGTGTTTTTATCACGGCGATAACAGCGATAGTATTTCCAATTTTAACTAGAACTCTTGGCAGTGGAGATATGGTAAGGGGCAAAAAAGTTATGAATGCCTCAATAAAGTCAGTGTTATTTTTGACAGTGCCTGCAACTGTTGGAATGATAATACTAGCAAGACCAATAATTGAAATTGCATTTGTGAGAGGCTCATTTACTGCTGCCGATGGAATTTTGACAACATCGACACTTAGATTTTATTCTCTCTCACTAATTTCCATATCTCTATCAAATGTGCTAAATAGAATTTTTTATTCGATAGAAGATACAAAAACTCCTTTTTATATAGGAGTTGTAAATGTAGCTTTAAATGTTGGACTTAACCTTGCTGTTGCTAAACACTACGGCACAAATGGACTAGCAGCATCAGTTTCAATCTCAACAACAATTGCTGTAATTTTATCATTTGTATTACTTAGAAAAAAAATTGGAAATTTAGGAGCAAAGTCTTTTATAAAGGCACTAATTAAAACTGCTATGGCCTCACTTGTAATGGGACTTGTTTCTCTATCATACTTCCCATACGAGAAGCTCATAATGACTTTTGTAAGTGGCGGAACCGCAACTCTATTAAAATTAATTGCTCTTTTAATCGTAGTTGTAATTGCAGCTGCAGTTTATTTATTCTGCCTATACCATTTGGGTGTAAGGGAAATTATAGATATAACTTCTATATTAAAAACTAAGATGGAAAATAGAAAAAAATTAAAAGCATAATTTATAAAATCTATATGGATGTAGCCTATTGGCTATGTCCTTTTTTTATATAGAAAATAATCGTTCTCATAAAATCATATCTTTTTATATGTTTTTTATAAATTTTCAATATTTAGTTAACTTTTTATATAATTATTTGATTAAAGTATTTCAAAATATATACTTTTGGTATATTATATATGAATAGGAGGTGCGTTATGGGCGGTATAATTGCAATAGCCGTAGTGGTAATCATAATAATCTATTACATGAAAAAGAAGAATAATGAGAAGGTGGATGTTGGGGATAATCTTAGAGAAAAACCTAAAATCGAAAATAATAAAGAAAGCGAAAAAGAGAATAAAGATGCTGCTTTTGAAGAGATTAAAGACTCAGAAAAAGAATCTCAAAATCATGTAGAAGAGAAGACATACGATGACAGTAGAAAAAAAGACAGAGGAAGAAAAAGAAGAAAGAGAAATAAAAAACTCTCAGAAGAAAAGATAAATTCCTCTAGCAAAAATAAGTCTTTGGAAAAAGAGGCAAACGATACTCTAAATACTGACAAAAATTCTATTGATAAAAGTGTAAATACTTATGAAAAAGATAAAGATACTTCCAAATCTTCTGGCAAGGGAAAATCGCTTGAAGCTAAAGAAAGTGTAGCTGCAAATCTCAAAAAAGAACAAATTAAAGAAGACGAAAAAATAAAAGAGGCAGAAAAATCAAAGGATACTTTAAACGCAAAAGAAGAAGTAAGCGTTCAAAATAAAACTCAAGATAATAAAGACTCTGTATCTAAAAATAAAGATGTAAAGAAAACTCTAGAGCCTAAGGATTTAACTATTGATGATAAATCTATGGAAAAAGTAGAAAAAAATAATGAACCTATAGTTAAAAAAGATTCAAAATCTTTAGAAAAAGAAGATAATAAATCTCTAGATAAAAATGGCGAAGAGTCTAAAGAATTAGAAAATAATGATAAAAAAGAAAATTCTAAAGTTTCTAAGCCTATAGATAAAGATCTACAAGATAAAGTTGAAGTAGAATCCGAACCTAAAGAAAATAAAAAAGACGAAACTAAAATTAAAGAAGAAAAACAAGAAACAAAAGAAATAAAGTCTTCCGACAAAAAGTATGCCTTTGTCACTGATGCCCTTAAAAATCATGAGCTTTCAGATATAAAGACTACTGTAAAATATGAAGATGTGACAAATCACAAGACATATCACATTTATCCAGAAAATGAACTTGAAGACTCTAAATACGACTTTAGCGATCTTAAATTAAATAGAGAAAATCTTATAAATTTCTTTAACAGTACAAAGAGTGATCCTACAAAGTTAAATAAAAAAGATAAAATAATTTATCAATTTTCTACAAAAGACGATAGCGACTTAAAACTAGCAAGAGAAAGATATGGTCTTAAAGATGAAAAATTTGACAGTTTAAATTCTAAATTTGAAATAAATAAAGAGACTGGAGAAATAATCACCTTTACTGACAAAATCTTCAACAAAGATTTCGCATATTATTTTATAAACAAATAATAGAATTAGTGTCATGACCGCAGCTTAGCTGTGGTCTTTTTTTGTTCAAAATCATAAAATATACAAAATCTTTTACAAATTTTAATAATTTCTTAACAAAACTTTTAACATATCGTTGTAAAATAGTAATTGTAAAATAGATTTGGGATGGTGATTATGAAAAATTATAACTCAGAAAGAAGACTTAAAATCATCTTGAAAAATTTAAACGAAAACACAAGATTTTTGGAGACTAAAAACTTTATTCAACATGGCGACACTTCAGTTTATGAACATGTAATTAATGTCAGCTACATGGCAATAGAAATTGCTGAGAGTCTAAATTTAAATGTAGACTACGACTCTCTAATAAGGGGCGCGCTACTTCACGACTATTTCTTATACGACTGGCATGATAAAAAAACTAGACCAATGCTACATGGTTTTTATCATCCAGGTATAGCTCTTTTAAATGCAAAAAAGGAACTAAGTTTAAATGAAATTGAAGAAGATATCATAAAAAAGCACATGTTCCCCTTAACTCTATTTCCGCCAAAATACAAAGAGGCTTGGGTAGTTACATTGGCAGACAAAATTGTAGCAACTAAAGAAACTAAATCTACTATCTTTAGAAAAAAAGTAAAGGTCGGTGCAAATATATGAGAACTAGCGAACTTATTTTGGTATTTTTTATTTATTCGTTCATCGGTTGGATATGGGAAAGTTTTATCTGTTCTCCAGTTGAACTCGATAAAATTCACAATCGTGGATTTTTGCTCGGTCCATGTTGCCCAATTTACGGACTTGGAACAACTATCTCCTATTTACTTTTAAAAGATATGGGATCTGTGATGCAAATATTTATTTTTTCCTCTCTCACATCCTGTTTTTTGGAATATGCAATAGGAATTATATTAGAAAAATCATTTCACAAGAAATGGTGGGACTATGAAAAATATGCCTTCAATATCAAGGGCAGAGTCTGTCTCTATGGCTTTGTAATTTTTGGAATCACAAATATCGCCATAGTAAAACTACTAACTCCAAGCTTTTTAATATTTATGTCTTTGACACCAGAAAAGGCTCTAAACAATATATCAATAGTTTTAATGCTTTTACTAATTTTTGATATATTCATAACAGTAAATCATCTAAGGGGAGGCTGTGGTTTTCCTGAAAGAATATATGAGTATTTTGAAACGAGAAATAGAGAATACTTTTTAGACATAAATAATTCAGACAGATTTTCAAAACTAGATCACTTTAAAGACAGCGGAATTGTAAAAGAAAAGCTCGATTTATTTAACGACAATTTAAAATATAAAGAAAAAAATATAAAAAAATATAAAAAGCAAAAAATTCTAAAAATAAAAAGTAAAATTCTTTAAAGATAAAGGCTCTTCGATCAAAAAACTTGATTGAAGAGCTTTTTGTTTTATAGAAATTTGTACCATCTATCCCTTTTTATATTTATAAATCCGATGTATTTATACATTAAATATGGGTAATAAATTTAAAGATAAATAAGATATTTGGAGGATATAATGGAAATATGTAAAGAATGTGCTTTAGAAGGAGGATGCATAAGTAAAATCAAACTTTTTAAAGATCTAGAAATCGACGAGAGCAATAGCCTTCTTTTTTCTGCAGTACATAAAGATTACGATAAAAATGAAACTATTTTTAATTCATTCGATTTAATTGAAAAGATAATCGTCATAAGATACGGGAAAATTAAGACCAGCCTATACGACGAAAATGGAAAAGAATACATAGGAAGCATTTTTAGTGAAAATGACACAATTGGCGAAGACAGCATTTTTTTAAATAAAACTTATGAAAAAAATGGAATTGCGATAGAAAAAACAGGAGTTTGTGAAATAGACAAAAAAGTGATAAAAAATATTCTCTTACATAACCCTGATTTTAGTATAAAAATGATAGAAAACTTGAGCAAAAAACTCTACCAAACAAATAAGCAGCTTGAAATAATTTCAATTAAGAATCCTTACAAAAGACTTGCTGCTTTCTTACTGCAAAGGTCGAGACTAATTAACAGTAGTATCATAGAATTAAATCAAGAAAATATTGCTATATCAACCAATATGGCAAGAGAAACTGTTTCTAGGAAACTTGCACAGCTTGAAAGTAAAAAAATAATAAAACTGATGGCTTACAAAAAAATTAAAATTATTAACTTCCCAGCACTAATTGAACTTGCAGATATTTAAATTTGTGACTGTACTCACAGAATTTTATCCCTCTCCCCTATATTATTAAATTATCGAGGGGGAATTAATATGATCACAAAGAATACAAAAATCGAAGACATTGTTAAAATGGACGATAGAATGATGGACTTCTTTAATGAAAATAAAATCGACTACTGTTGCAATGGCTATATGACAGTGGCAGAAGTAGCAAAAAGTAAAAATAAAGACGAAGACACACTAAAAAACTCTATAGAAAAGCAATTGGATATATTAAGGCAAGATAAAAAAACCGATTCTAAAATTTCTATTGATGATTTTAAAAAATTAAGTGTAGAAGAAATAATCGAATCTATAACAAACGAGCACCACGAAACAGAACGCGCAATGCTATTTGAAATTGACAAAATTTTAAATAAAATTTTAAAGGTGCACTTCAAAAATCACGGTGAAGAACTTTTAAAACTTCACAAGATGTTTGGAGAATTAAAAACTGAATTAGAAGAACATTTCGTGAAAGAAGAAATGATAACTTTTCCTCTAATGATTGAAAATAAAAATCCAAGTCCCGAAGTAATTAAAAAAATAGAGGAGCTTGAATCTGACCACGAAAAAGCAGGCGATATAATTAAAAAAATGATATCACTTACAGATAGTTTTACAGTCCCACAAGATGGATGCAAAACTTACGAGAAAACTTTTAAAGAACTGGACACACTAACTAAAGATATTTTTGTGCACATATTTAAGGAAAACTCAATATTATTTTTAAAATTTAAGAAATAAGGAGATAATTATGAAAAAGTTAGTCAAAAATAATGTTTATTGGGTCGGCAAAATTGATTGGGAACTCACAGAATTTCACGGATCTGAATATTCTATAAATAACGGTTCAAGTCAAAACGCATATTTAATTCAAGAAGAAAAAACTGTACTAATTGACACTGTGTGGGGACCTCACAAAGATGAGTTTGTCGAAAATCTAAAAAATGAAATTGACTTAAACGAAATTGACTACATCGTAATTAATCACGGCGAACCCGATCACAGCGGATCACTTCCTGCTCTTATGAAAGAAATTCCAAACACACCGATTTATTGTTCAGCCAATGCAAAAAAATCTTTGACTGGTCAATATCATCACCCAGAGTGGAATTTTAACACAGTAAAAACTGGCGACAGTTTGGATATAGGAAATGGAAAGAAGCTCGTATTTGTAGAAATGAAGATGCTACACTGGCCAGATTCCATGGCGACATATCTAACTGGTGACAATATTTTATTCTCAAACGATGCCTTCGGCCAACACTATGCACTAAACGAGTTATTTAACGACAAAGCTGACGAGTCTATTCTTTGGGAAGAAGCGATGAAATATTATGCAAATATATTAAATCCTTTTTCATCTTTTGTAACTAAAAAACTTGAAGAAATTCAAAATATGAATATACAAATCGATATTATCGCAACAAGTCACGGAACAATTTGGCGAGAAAATTCTATGCAAATTGTAAAAAAATACGCAGAGTGGGCAAACGAATATAAAGAAAATCAAATTACAATTATATACGACTCAATGTGGGGAGCAACTCAAAAAATTGCTCATAAAATAGCAATGGACTTAAGAGATTTAAGCCCAGATACTAGAGTAAAAGTTTTAAACGTCGCCGATGTTGACAAAAATGACATCATGACTGAAGTATTTAAGTCAAAGGCAATTGCCGTAGGTTCACCTACAGTTGGAAGAACAATAATCACAAGTGTAGCAGGATGGCTTCACTTCTTGGAAGAATTAAAATTTAAAGGAAAAGTTGCAGGAGTCTTTGGATCTTACGGTTGGTCTGGCGAAGGTAATAAAGTTCTTAGAAAAAAACTCGAAGGTGCAGGCTTTAAAGTAATAGATGCAGAAATAAAAGCAATGTGGATGCCAGATAGAGAATTTTTAGAATCAACAGTTGATTTTTCTAAAGCGCTTTTAAATGCAGCAAAATAATCTTTAAAATATCAATAAATATCCACCGGCTGAGCCGGTGGAACTTAAATTTTAATTAATATTTATAAAAATATGTGAACATAATTTATAGAAACTTTACCTTAAAAATACCTAACTTTTTCTATGTATACAACTTTCTTATAATTATTCATATTTCTAGTCTTTTAATTCCATAAATATTACTATTGTGCATCGCGTATTTAAAATATACTGTAAAAGACTATTAATTGTACGAGGGTGCAAATTTATTTTATATTACACAAGGGCTAATAACTTTCTATATAAATCACATCTTTTTAATAACTCATTATGTGATCCTTTATCATATATTTCACCATCATTCAATATAATAATCTCATCTACAACACTAATAATGTTAGCGAATTTATGGGCAACTATAATTCCCATTTTATTATGAAGAATATCTCTGTATAGATTCGAAATCTCTCGTTCTGTAAGTGGAACTATACCATCTAATATAATAGTTAAAATCGAAATATATATAAATTTATTATCAACACTATAAGTGCTTTAATAACCCATATTAAGTTTTTCATTAAATTTTGTCCATTTTTCATATTATTACCTTTTTAATGATCCAGTTATTTTTCACAAAAATAATTAAATTTTAAAGAATAAGATTCCTTTTAACATAATAATTGAATACATGTGCTTTTAAAAGTTTTCTATAAGATAGTAGTTTAATCGTCAATATTATAAAATTAAGATAGTTTATAATCTAACTAATCCAATAATCCTCATTAACATCAATGAATATTGAATTTTCTTATATTAATTATAATTTTTTAGACACGATTATTGTATTAGTTAAATCTTCAAGAATTTTTAAAACTTCATACAATATAAATAAAATTTTTAAATTAATACTCAATTACACAAGTTAAGATAGCTATTATATTTAACAAAATATTATACAAGTAAATTTTTAATGACTTCTTCCACCAAGTCAAATCTATAACCTCTATTAAAAGATTTTGCTGTCGATTATAAACTTATTATGATTAAAACTAATTATAACTAATGACATTAAAGTAGAACATTATTGCCAACAATATTATTAAGCATAATAAAGATAATATAGCAATTGTATCTTTAAATTTTTTCTGTGTTTCAAAAACTTTAATTAGACCAATAGAAATTAAATAACCTACAGCTCCTCCAAACGTATTTAAAATGATATCATCAATATCAAAAATACCAACTCTAAATATATACTGTAATGTTTCTATACCTATGGAAACCAAACAAATAATTAAAGTATTTTTAAAAAAGCTCTTTCTTTTATTTAATAGGTAAAAATAAATACCCATTGGAATAAATAATATAATATTTCCTAAAATATTATATATTGTAAACATATAATTTTTACTATCATTAGTTATAAAATATTTATAAATTTCTTTAAATGGAACAATAGAGATTGATCTTTCCTCAAATCTAGGTTGGAATCCTCTGAGTAATACTTCTAATAAAATTAAAAAATATATCAACATTACAACTAAAAAAATATTATCTAATACTTTTCTCTTTTTCATAAACACCTCTTAATAAATTTTAACATTATACTCACTCCCTTAACTTCTATAAATTAAATAACACATAAATAACTATAAATTTAAACTTTATTTATACTTAAATAGACAATATTTATTTAAATTAATTATGAGAAAACTAGTGACAATTTCACATTTTAATTAAGCATCACATAAGTATGCTATTGCCATTTTAAAGTCTGATAATCTATTTATGTTTAAGACTTTAAAAGTTAGAAGTATTCAGTTTTATTTTTTATTTGGAAAAATGGTAGAATGGTACCAAAAATGAACTATTAAAACATATAATAGTCTAATTGAATTTATATATAATATAACTTAAAATAAACGTTTGCAATAAAGAATACAATTATTAAAATTTTAATACTAAGCCCAGTTTATATTTTATAAATTCAAATATAATCAGTTACATAAGTCTTCTTTTAGCTTTTATTGAAAACTTTATATATTTATATCATTAGTCAAAAAATTAAATTCAAATTAACTGACACATTAAATAAACACGACCTTAATTATAAATTACTAGAATATAATAAAACTGTGAATAAACAAATACCTGTTGTCTAATTAACAACAAACATTTTTTATCTAATGTCCCTTATTTACCTAGACCATATCATATCTCTTCGAAAATGTAAAGCACTTAATATGTAATTCTTTTTTTACATATTACAAATAATTATTCGAGATTATTTTTGATTATAACTATCTATTAACCACAATTCTTGCCATTTAATTTATACATTTACTATTTAAATATTATTGATACTCTAAATTGTGATTAATTAAATAAAATATTAATATTCCCATTTACAATAAAAATGTTGTATTTGGAAGTTTTTAATAAATCTCTAGTTAAAAAAATTTAAATGTTTAAACAAATCATACAAAAGCAAAATATAAAACCACAATAAAAGTTGAAAGCTAAAAAAGTAACCTGTGAAAAATCAATAAATCTTCTTCTAGATAAACGCAAAAAATAAATAGTATTGAAAAACAAATAAAAATCAAAATAAATTAACCCAAAAGAAAATGGATGCTACCTACAAAATAATAGGTTAACATCCACTCTAATAAACTAAATATCATATACACTTTTTGAATACGTACCGTGAGGAGAGCTTTTTCTAAACATATTATTATTTTACAAAAATATCTCCCGATCCGTCGACATATTTCTGATAGATATATCCTTCGTTGTTTTTGCCAACTTGCTCAAATC
>JASBZH010000009.1 GCA_029983555.1 Peptoniphilus sp.
AGGTATGGCAGATAGTAAGCCTACTGATGTTACAAATATAATAGATACTAAAGATATAAAAGATAATGATTAAATAGGGGGCATAGTCCCCTTTATTTTTTTGCATGAAAAAAAAAAAGCCAATTAAGGCTCAGTTCTCTGATTTTAAATATTTTTTAAATCCGCAGAGCTTTTGCTCTGTGTCACACCCGAAAAATTCGGGCAAATATCCATTAATGCTATACAAACATTTCCACCATCAAACATAAATAGATACCTTAAATTAATACTATACTAAAGTTAAAAATAAATCAAGTTTTTTGGAAAAAAATCATAAAAGCCTGTTGACATATTATATACCATGGTATATAATATAAGCACAGTAAGGGAAGACCTTATGAGTAAGCTGGCAAGAGAAAGGAGGATTAAAGTGGATGACAAAAAGACAAGTGATGCACAATTAAATGCAATAAAAAATTGGCGAAAAAGATATCCAGAAAAAGCCAGATATAACAGCTCTAAGACATCTGCAAGAACTTTTGCAAGAAAATACGCAACGGAAGAAGATATGAAAGAGTTAATGGAAATTTTTAAAAAAGAAAATAAAAATTACCAAAAATAATTAAAATAATCATAAAAAACTATTGACAAATTATATACCGTGGTATATAATATAATTAAGAAATGAGAAAGAAAGTAATAAAAAAGATAGCCCAGTCAGTCGGCAAACTTAACCTGGACTATCAAGGGTAACCACTCCGAAGAGTGATTACTCCTATTATAACACAAAGATAGGAGACAAAAAATGAAAAAATTTGAAAACTTGAACGCAGTATACTTTGATGAAGCTAATAATTGGTATGAATTAGAATTTTATGTAGATGGAAGCTTTGAATACATTAGAGTAAATGCAGACGATCACGAAGAAGCAGCAACAAACGAATTTTACTTTGACAATAAAGAAATAGTTGAAAAAATTATAGAAAAAAATAAATAAGATTACTAAGAGCGTAGGAAATTACAACCTACGCTCTTTTTTATGCCATAAAATCATAGATCTCTTTTTTTGTAACTTTAAGAAAAAAATTTGACAGTATTTGTCCTAAGCAGGTAGTGAGGGGGGTGATCCCGGCAAGATTTTTGTTAAGGCTTACATCGACTAATACTTCCCGCGTAGGCGGGGGTGATCCTAGGGCAGCTTTTTGACGATTATTTCTAGTGGGATACTTCCCGCGTAGGCGGGGGTGATCCCTCTCGTTTAAAAACAAAAGAGATAAACAGTTTATACTTCCCGCGTAGGCGGGGGTGATCCTCAGATTTGAAGATGTGACCATGGAATGTGAGCATACTTCCCGCGTAGGCGGGGGTGATCCTCTGTACCGTTCATTTCTTTAGCTTCTTTGCTGCATACTTCCCGCGTAGGCGGGGGTGATCCCAATGTTCTGCTAGGTAAACAAGGTAAACTTAAATACTTCCCGCATGGGCGGGGGTGATCCCACTTTAGATGGAGAGTGTATTCCAAGAGCGCTGTACTTACCACATACGCAGGGTGATGCTTAATTAGGTTTAAAATGTTGCTTTTTAAAATAGTCTTTCCTATCCGGATGTCTATATTTATATATTTTTGAAATTTATTTTTATATGATTTTTTGAATTTTAGGAATGATAATTTATTTTTTTGAATTTATATATTAAAGGAGAATATTTTAAAATTTTGAAGACTATTTATTTAGTCTTTATTTTATTATTAAAATTTAGTTTTTGTAATATAAAGTCTTAATGATATGAATTTAAATATCATTTTAATTATTAAATTAAGTGATATTAATTAATGATTTTCGTAGCTTAGGTGTAATGATTTTGATATTTAAGCATTTAGTTTAAAGTTAGAAATATTAATTGATTTAGTGCAATAATTTAAAAAGTCTAAGAGATACAATATTAAATCTTTAATTGCATTAAAAAAACCACTATAAAAAATAGTGGAAAATAAAAATGGCAGGGGTAGCAGGACTTGAACCCACGACACCTGGTTTTGGAGACCAGTGTTCTACCAACTGAACTATACCCCTACAACAGTTTATATGTTAACAAATTTTTAACAAATTGTAAAGTTATTTTTAATATTTATGTATTTTATTTCTATTTTGTAAATTGTCAATTCTATTTAGAAAAATATCTAAATAGAATTGACATTGCTTTGATAAGAATGTATAATCTATTTAGAAATATTTCTAAATAGATTATAAGAGGTGATGTAATGAGTTTGGAAGATACTTTTAAAGCTCTTTCGGATCCTAAAAGGCGAGATATTTTGAATCTTTTAAAAGAAAGAAGCATGACTGCAGGAGAATTAGCAGAAAAATTTGATATGACCAATGCGACTATGAGCTATCATCTTCAAATTTTAATAGATGCAGGTCTCATAGTTTTTGAAAAAGAAAAAAATTATAGAATTTATTCACTCAGTGCTTCAATTTTTGAAGAATTGATTAATTATGTTTTTAGTTTTAAGGAGGAGGATAATAATGAAAAATAAAAAATTAGTAATTATCAGTGTTTTATTATTAATAATTCCTTTTATAATTGGTTTTGTTTATTATGATAGGCTTCCGGAAATGGTGCCTACTAGTTTTGATTTTTCGGGAAATGTTAGGGAATATCAATCTAAATTTAAAGCACTATTTTTGACTCCATTTATTATGGTTATAGTTCAAGGCTTTTTAATTTTTATGTTAAATAATGATCCAAGAAAAAAGTTTCAATCTAGTAAATTATACAATATATCTCTTTTTATAATTCCAGTATTGGAAATCATTTTAACTTCAATAACTATAATGTATGCTTTTAATAATAAAATTAATATTGCGAGAATATTGTCCATATTTATAGGTATTATGTATTTGGTTATGGGTAATTTTCTACCTAAGGCTAGAAGAAATTATACTATGGGCATTAGGACTCCTTGGACGCTTAATAGCGATGTTGTTTGGGATAAAACTCATAGAGTTGGTGGATATACTTTTGTAGTTGGGGGAATCCTTTTACTAATTGCTGCACTATTTTTTAGAGCAGATAATAATGTTATATTTTTCATATTAATTTTTATTCCAGCCATAATACCTCCGATTTATTCATATTTAATTGGAAGGAATTATATGTAATTTTTTTTAAAATAATTAAATTTAAAGTGAAAAAAATCGAGTGTTTTATCACTCGATTTTTACATTTTATTTTGTTTCTAATAACATTTCTCCAATTTTATACACATCGCCTGCACCCATAGTTACTACAATGTCGTTTTCTTGCAGGTTATCTTTTAAAAATTCTACGACACAATCGAAGTTTTCCATGTAATAAGCATTTTTGTTGTGCTTGTGGATTGCATTGCGAAGCGTCTTGGAATGTATGTCACCATAATCTTTTTCCCTTGCTGCATATATATCTGTAATAAGAACTGTATCTGATTCAATAAAAGATTCAGCAAATGAATCTAAAAGTAATTTAGTCCTTGTAAATGTATGAGGTTGAAACACTGTGATAAGATTTCCCTTGCAGACCTTTTTTAACGCATGTATAGTTGATTTAATTTCTGTTGGGTGATGAGCGTAGTCATCCATAACTATTGCATCATTAAATACTCCCTTGTATTCAAGTCTTCTGTCAACTCCTTTAAAATTTAAAAGGCCATCTACAATTTTTTCTAGAGGTATGTTATTTAAATAAGTGGCACTAATTGCTGCAAGAGAGTTTAAAACATTGTGCCTTCCCATTATTGAAAGCTTTATGGTTGCGAGTTTTTCTCCATTTAAGTAAGCGTCATATGTTGCAATGCCATTTTCGTCGAATGTAATATCTCTTGCCATTAAATTTGCATCATTTTCTATTCCAAAAGTAAAAACTTTTGTATTTTCTATTGGATATAGTTTTTTTATATTTTCATCGTCAGCATTTAATATTACATAGTCATCTTTTTGTAGATTATCCACATAACCCTTAAAAGTTTTTATTATGTGCTCAATATTATCAAAGTAGTCTAAATGATCTTCGTCGATATTTAGTATTATTGCCGTAGTAGGAAAATATTTTAAAATATTTGCTTTATATTCACATGCTTCAGTCAAGAAAAGTTTTTCTTCGCCATATTTAATATTACCGTAGATATCTTTTAGCTGACCACCAAGCATAATAGTTGGATTTATACTTTCATCTTTAATAATTTCTGTAATCATTGAAGTCGTAGTTGTTTTACCGTGAGTTCCTGATACAGCTATAGATGAATTATAATTTTTCATTATAGCTCCCAAAAATGTTGCTCTGTCAACTAAATCAACTTTGTCCTTTATTGCTTGTTTAAGCTCAACATTGTCAAGACTTATGGCGTCTGTATAAATAACTAGATCCATATCTTTAATGTGATCCTTATCGTGTTCAAAGTATACTGTAGCTCCATTTTTTTCTAATTTATCTGTATTTATTGATCTGTTTTTATCACTGCCATATACATTATATCCTTTATGTAACATAAGTTCGGCTAATGCTGACATTGAAATTCCACCAATTCCAATAAAAAATACATTTTTATATTTACTATTATCTATATTTATTTCAAACAATTTTTATCCCCCAATTAATTCTTTACATATTATATCATAAAACAGAATTATTTTACTTAATCAACTTAGCCTTTACAAAACAATTTTACTTAATGAACCTAAAATATTTAATTTAATATTTAAAAATAATAAATGCTATAAATTTATTATAAAAAATTAGGAATATATTTTCAAATAGCAAAAATATATTTAATTAAATCTTGTTTTATGCTATAATATGGTAAAGAAAGAGAGGGTGACAATATATGAACATCACTGATATTAGACTACGTAAATTACCAACAGAGGGAAAACTTAAGGCTATAGTATCTGTTACTCTAAATGATGAAATCGTTATTCATGACATAAAAATCATTGAAGGTATTGATTCTTTATTTTTAGCTATGCCAAGTAGAAAACTTAAAAATGGCGAATTTAGAGATATAGCACATCCTATTAATTCAGAAGCCAGAAAAGAACTAGAAGAAGCAGTATTTAAAGAATATTATGCTGTAAAAGAAAAGTTAAATGCAGAATCAGAAGAAAATGAAGAAGTTGACTCTGACGAAGAAATTTAAATAGTTTAACAAAAAAACTACTTATAGATTATATAAGTAGTTTTAAAATGCTATAAATTAAATTTCAAGTATGTCAACGACTTTTCCATCTTTATAATAAATTCTTGGTAATCTCTTATCTAAGTGAGTTAAAAAAGAAGTTTCACAGTCACCACTAATTTCACAAAAGTCACAAATCCTTATCTCTTCATTTTTTTGTTTACCTATAAGTACAGCGGTGTCTCCAATCTCACATTCAACACCTGTAGCATCAACCATAAGCTGATCCATACAAATTAGTCCTATCTGAGGACATTTCACACCATTAATCAAAATATCGATCTTTCCAGACAATATTCTGGGAAACCCATCAGCATAACCAATTGGCAGTGTCACTACTTTAGTTTTTTTATTGGTAAAATAAGTTCTCGAATAACCTACAGAAACATCTTTTTCTATATATTTTACGTTACTGATTTCTGCCTTCACACTTACAAGTGGTTTTAGATTATAAAATTCAGCAGGTTTATCAGTATCGGTATATCCAAACTGAATTATTCCAGGTCTTACTAGATCTAAATCATATTCGCGGTGACATAATATTGAGGCAGAGTTTGCAATATGTCTATATTCAAAGTGACATCCTCTAGACTCCAATTCGTCTATGAAATTAGTAAATGTGTCGAACTGTTTCTTAGTAAAATTTTTATCATAATCAGCGGATGCGAAGTGTGAAAAAACACCTTTTATTTCTAAATTTTTAAGTTTAAATATTTCAACTATCTTTTCTATTGAATCATCATTTGGTTGAAATCCAATTCTAGACATACCAGTATCAATTGAAATATGTATTTTTGCTTTTTTGTTTAGTTTTTTTGCTATCTCATTAAAAGTTTTGGCTTGCTCAAGTGTATAAATTGTAGAAGAAATATTATTATCTATACTTTCTTCAATTTGATAGTTTGGAGTGTAGCCCAATTTTAAAATATTTATGTCCTTAAATTCTTTTCTAAGAAGCATAGCTTCAGATTCTGTCGCAACGGCGAAATTTTTAATGCCAAGCTTTATAGCCTCTCTAACTAGAGTCACAGCTCCAATTTTATAGCCATCAGCTTTTACAACACTTAAAATTTCAGTACCAGGGGATAGAGTATTTTTAATAACTGTCATGTTATTTATAAAGTTATCTAAATTAACTTCCACCCAAGCTGGTCTTTTATAAATATTATTCATAACAAATTCCTTCTCTTTCTATTTTCTATATTATATCACAGTTTTCATCTAGTACTAAAAATTCAAGTATTATATACGTAAAATATATGTATATAAAAATTTAAAGAAAATATCTTTTTGAGGTAAAATATAGATTGAATTTATTTTAATTGACTGTAAAAAACAGTCGTTATATACTATTGATAGAATAAATTTTTTGAAATTACAAATTAATATAGAGAAAGGTGATAATATGTCAGGCCATTCAAAATGGAATAATATTAAAAATAAAAAGGGAAAAGAAGACGCAAAAAAAGGAAAAATCTTTACTAAGCTTGCAAGACAAATTACTGTAGCTGCTAAAGAAGGAGGAAGCGATCCTGAATACAATGCGTCTCTTAAAGTTGCTATAGATAAAGCTAAGGCAGAAAATATGCCAAATGATAACATCGATAGAGCTATAAAAAAGGGTAGCGGTGAAGAAGGATCAGATGATTTTGAGGAAGTTGTTTACGAAGGATACGGTCCAAATGGTGTGGCTGTAATGGTAAATTGCTTGACAGACAATAGAAATAGAACTGCACCTGAAATCAGACATTTATTCGACAAATATAACGGGAACTTGGGACAACCTGGATGTGTTTCTTTTATGTTTGATCAAAAGGGTGTGTTTGGTTTATTAAAAGATGGAATTGAAGATGAAGATGAATTTACTCTTAAGGCTTTAGAATATGGAGCAGAAGATGTAAAGGATATGGGTGAAGGATATGAAATTATTACATCACCTGATGATTATCACTCAGTTAGAAAGTCTTTAGAAGATGAGGGATATTCCTTTGTAGAGTCAGATATTACTTATATTCCTCAAACTACAGTTTCATTAACAGATGAAAAAGATATATCAAATATGGAAAAATTAGTGGATGCTCTTGAAGACAACGATGATGTTCAAGATGTATTCACTTCTTGGGAGAGAGACTAATGGAAATAAATAGAATTATTGATCACACACTTCTAAAACCAGAATCAACAGAAGAACAGATTGAAAAACTAATTGAAGAAGCGAAAGAATATGAATTCTTCTCTGTATGTATAAACCCAGTGTGGGTAAAAAAATGTGCACAAGCTCTTAAAGGTACTAATGTAAAAGTATGTACAGTTATTGGATTTCCTTTAGGTGCAAACACTAAGGAAACTAAGGTGTTTGAAACAGAAAATGCTATAAATAATGGCGCTGATGAGATAGATATGGTTTTAAATATTGGACTTTTAAAATCAGGTAAATATTCTGAAGTAAAAGATGAAATTGAATCTATTGCTAAAGTTTGTCACGAAAATGGTAAGCTTTTAAAGGTAATTTTAGAAAACTGTCTTTTAACTAAAGATGAAATTGTAAAAGCATCACAAATTTCAGAAGAAGCAGGTGCGGATTTTATAAAAACTTCCACAGGTTTTTCAACTTCTGGTGCAGAGGCAAGTGATGTCAAATTAATGAAAGAATCTGTTTCTGATAAAGTTAAGGTTAAAGCAAGTGGTGGAATTAGGGATTTAGAAAAAGCAAAACTTATGATTGAAAACGGAGCTGATAGACTTGGAGTTTCAGCTGGCGTTGCTATTATGAAGGAGATTTTAGGTTGATGTATATTAACCCTGTTGCATTTACAATTTTCGGATTAGATGTAAGATGGTACGGAATATTAATTGCAATTGGAGCTCTACTTGCAATATATACTACAGAAAAAATGGCGAAGAGAAAAAATTATAAAAATGGTCTTTATGAGACTGTTGCGACCGATGCTTCAATAGTATTATTGTTACTTGGAATTTTGGGCGCAAGACTTTATTATGTGGCTTTTGAGTGGGATTACTACAGTGAGCATTTAAATGAAGTTTTTGCTATAAGAAATGGTGGACTTGCTATTTATGGCGGAATATTGGCTGGTCTTATCGGTCTTGCTATTTTTTGTAAAGTTAAAGAAATTAATTTTTTAACCCTTTCCGATTGTATTGCTCCAGGTCTTGCACTTGCTCAATCTATTGGAAGATGGGGAAATTTTATCAATGGCGAGGCTCATGGTGGCGTAACTAATGTGCCTTGGGCAATTCTTGTTGATGGAAATAGAGTCCATCCAACATTTTTTTATGAATCTTTTGTGAATTTTATACTTTTCTTATTTTTGTATTTTTACTTATCTAAGAAGCAAAAATTTGAAGGGCAAGTCACTGCAATCTATTTCATGGTTTATGGAGTTGCAAGATTTTTTATAGAGGGAATGAGAACAGATTCACTTTATATAGGTGCATTTCGAGTTTCTCAACTCGTTAGCATTGGAATATTTATAGCAGGACTAATTATATATATTAGTTTTCATAAAAAATATAAAAGTAAAAATATTTAAATTATAAAGACTAGCTCCAGCTAGTCTTGATTTTTAGGTGAGATATGAAAAAGATTAATTATAATTTAGAAATGGAAAATATAATTAAAAATATCGGAGAAAATAAGCCAAAACTTCTTTTACACTCATGCTGCGGACCTTGTTCTTCAGCTGTTTTAGAAAGAATTAATGAGTATTTCGACATTACTGTTTTTTATTACAATCCAAATATAGATGAAAAAGAAGAGTTTTTAAGGCGAAGTGAAGAACAAATTGAGCTTATTAAAGATATGAGCTTAGATGATGTTAAAGTCGTAATATGCGATTACAATCACGATGAATTTTTAGAATATGTAAAGGGATTTGAAAAGTATAGAGAAGGTAGAGCTAGGTGTTTTAAGTGTTACGTAGAAAGGTTAGAGAATGCTGCAATTTATGCCAAGGAAAATGGATTTTCTTATTTTACTACAACACTTTCTATTTCTCCTCACAAAGACTCTCAGATTTTAAATAGAATTGGAAAATATTTATCGAATAAATATAAAATAAATTATCTATACTCTGACTTTAAGAAAAAGAATGGTTTTAAACGCTCTGTTGAACTTACTACGAAATACAAAATGTATAGACAAGATTATTGTGGATGTGAATTTAGCAAAATGGAAAGGCAAAGTTTAAATGAAGAAAACTAAACTTTATAGCTTATTATTTTTAATTCTAATATCTTTATCATTAGTTGGCTGTATAAATAATTATAGAGATAAAAATACTAGTACCATCAGCGATACTAATACATCATCTGTTAAAGAGAATTTAAATAATAAAAAACCGGATATAACAGAAATTGAAATTCTTGGTATGGGAGATATGATTTTTCATCAACCAATAGTTAAAAATTATAGGACAGAAAGTGGATATGACTTTACTCCAATATTTTCAAATATTAGTGAGGATATTAAGGAAGCTGATTTATCGATTGCGAATTTTGAAGGATCTATAAATTCAAATAGAAGTTTAAATGGATTTCCACTTTTCAATTTTCCAAGAGAAAGTGTAATGTCTTTAAAACGAGTTGGATTTGATGCTCTATCAACAGCTAATAATCACTGCCTAGACACTGGTACTGATGGAATTAACGAGACTCTTGATACAATGAAGGAATTTGAAATAGATTCATTTGGTACAAATAAGAAAAATACTTTTAATGGTAAAATTTTAAATGTAAAGGGAGTTAAGGTTGGACTGATTTCTTTTACTGACACATTAAATGGAATGGACTCTCTAATTAATGGAAAAGAATTTATGGTTAATACCTTTAGCGATAATTTTATGAAAGATATTAAAAAATTAAAAGAAAATAGCGATATAGTAATAGTTTATCCTCATTGGGGAGTTGAATATAATCATATTAGTAACGAGAGACAAAAAGAATTAAAAAATCAGCTAATTGAATCTGGAGCAGATATTATCTTGGGTTCTCACCCTCATGTATTACAAAATGCCGAAGATTTTGAAGTAAATGGTGCGAGAAAATTTGTAATCTATTCTATGGGAAATGCACTTTCAAATCAAAGGCAAGAATTCGTTCACCATGAAGGTGTAGAGACAGGCTGTATGGTAAAGATTAATATTTCAAAAAATAATGATACTGGCAAAACAGAGATTAAGAATATTAATATGATGCCAACTTATGTCAATAGATATTGGGAAAGTGGCAAATTAGTTTATAATATTGTAAAACTTGAAGATTATAAAGATGGAGGAAAACTCACAAATACAGTCGACGATAAAACAAGAGAATTTTATATAAATAAACTCAATATGGCGAGTGGAGTTTTAAAAGGTGGAGCAAATGTTTAAGGACAAAGTTGTTGGTACAGATTTAATCATTTATCAAGATAAAAATGAGTTTAAATATACTACAGATTCTCTAATACTATCTTCTTTTGTTGGCAGTGGTGATAGAGTTTTAGATTTAGGTGCGGGAACTGGAATAATTAGCCTTAGAATTTGCAATAGGTTTAAGGAAGTATATGCAGTAGAAAAAAATGAAAAAGTATTAAAATGTTTAGAAAAATCTGTTGCTCTAAATCAATTAGAGAATGTCATTAACATAATAGATCAAGATATTTTTAGTCTAAAAGACATTTTTGAGACCAATTATTTTGATAATATTGTCATGAATCCGCCTTTTTACGATTATGATAATATAAAGTTTGATACTATAGCTGCAAAACATGGTTTTTCACTGGAAAAATCGCTTGAAATAATAAAATATTTGCTTAAAAACTCTGGAACTTTAACGATGATTTATCCCACATTTCGATTGGCTGAGGCAGTTTATAAAATTAATCAAAATTCTATGAGGGTTAAGTCAATAATCAACATACATAATGAGGTATATAAGCCTTCGAAATCTTCTATAATTATTGCCAAAAAACAGGCAAATTATGGAAATACATTTAGGGATATTTTTGTGCGAAACAACGGTGATTATTCAGATGAGATGTTAAAAGTTTACGAAAACGAGGTTTTATTATGATTTATTTTTGTCCAACACCTATTGGAAATTTAGGGGATATTACAATTAGAACTATTGAAGTGCTAAAGTCGTGTGATGTAATTTTTGCAGAAGACACTAGAAATTCAATAAAACTGCTAAATCATTATGATATAAAGGCAAAACTTTCAACTTATCACAAATTTAATGAAAGCTCCATGGCAGATAAAATAATAGAAATGTCAGATGAAAATGATATTGCGATAATTAGCGATGCGGGGATGCCCGGTATAAGTGATCCTGGTTTTATTTTGATTAAAGAACTTGTTAAAAATAATATAGATTTTAGAGCACTTCCTGGAGCTAATGCAGCATTAACTGCTTTACTTTTGTCGGGCCTTGATACAGATCACTTTTTATTCTATGGATTTTGTGAAAGTAAGTCTTCAGCCAGGAAAAGAGAACTTGAAAATTTGAAAAATCTTAAATTCACATTAATATTTTATGAAGCTCCTCACAGAATAAAAGACTTTTTAAAAGATATTTATGAAATTTTTGGCAAAAGAAATATATCAGTTTCGCGTGAGATAACAAAAGTTTTTGAAGAGACTATAAGAAGTGATACTGAAAGTATTTTAGATTTAAATATCACTGAAAAGGGCGAGTTTGTAGTTGTTGTGGAAAAAAACAATGAAGAAGTTGTACTAGATATAAAGAAACTTTTAAGAGAAGAAATTGATAATGGAAATTCTAAATCAAAGGCTGTAAAAATTGTTGCTAAAAATTATGATCTTCCCAAAAATGAAGTTTATAAGGAGAGCTTAAATCTATGATAAACTTAGATAATTTAAGAGAACAAATTAATGATGTGAATTTAGATTTAAGAAATAAATACAGTGAAGTTTTAAAAATAAATTCAAGAGATTTTCGAGGAAAATTAGAAAATGAAATTGGAGATCTCATAAAGCTTAAAAAATTTGATAAAGACGAGCTTGTAAATTATAGTTCTCTTGTTGGAGTAGATGGTTCTAACAATAAGACAGGAGGAGCTTATCCACATTTTATAGAAATATTTCAAGGTCTTGCTAAGTCAACTAATGGAAATGAAGTATTTTTAAGCTCAGTATACACACCAACTCTTACTGATGTAAAAGATGATGGAAATTTGAGTCAAAAGTTTCTTGCAAGTATTGAGATTGAAACGGCGATTAAATATATTAATGAATATGACTTAAAGTACTTGATGATGGACGGTGGATTTATTAGATACAAAATAAACTGTCTCGATTTATTTAAAAAATTGAGAACTCTTTGCGAAGAGAGGGGAATAATTTTATTTGGAGTTATAAAAGACATAAAGACTAATGTTATTTCTAATAAGCTTGGCATGGACGATACTATTTATGACAGGGAAATTTTATTTAATAGATTATCTATTGGAGAGGCAGTATTAATCAATAACGAAATTAACAAAAAATATTTGGAAAATGGAGAGGGATTTTCATCAGCTTTTATGAGGACTTCAAATTTTCCAGGAGCTATTGGTGTAGATATTTTGGATTCCCAGCAGGAATATTTAAAAGAAATTTGCAACTTGATTTATACATTGACACCTATTAATTCTAGAGGAGTGCCACTTTGGCTTGACATTGTTGATAAAGACGTGAAGATAACTGATGAAATTGTATCTACGCTTTTAGAAGAATTTTTGGACAGAGATATTTACGAGAGGTTTTTTATTTCAGAAAGAGATAAGAGAACACTTTAGGAGGGAAAATGAAGGTAATTGGAATTACAACGACAAGGGAAGTTTTTGTTGGATCAAAAGATAAAAATTTTAGAAATAATGAGTTTTTAATAGTAGAAGATCCAGTTCAAGGTGATATTATTGGCGGAGTTGTGGAATCAAAAACTTTTAATAGATTTATTCCACTTGAGATGGGTGGAGACTTTATCGACAGTTCTGTATTAACAAGTCTAAAAACTTTGGGTTATAATATCGATAAAGAGACAGTCTATGTAGCAAAAATAAGATTTTTTGAAGAACTTTTATATCCACCCCTCACAGGAATTGATGTAAGAACTCCAGAATTTAGCGAGATAAAAAACTTACTTATTGATACGGAACCTAATATGTCTTTAATACTTGGAACGATAAAAAACACAGATAATATTGCAAAAAATATGGATGATAAGTATAAAATTTTAATGCATATTTTGGACAACAATGAAATTAAAGAGCAAAATGAACTCCCATATTTATTTGATTATAGGTCTATGCATCAATATCCTCATATCGGAGTTTTTGGCGGATCGGGAAGCGGAAAGTCATTTGGGCTTAGAGTTATTTTAGAGGAGTTAATGGAAAAAAATGTGCCTACAATAGTTCTTGATCCTCACTATGAAATGGATTTCACATACAGATCTGATTTTGGAGATAAAGATTATATCGGAAAATTTAGCTGTCTAGAAATAGGTGTAGACACTGGAATTAAATTTCAGGATTTGGAAAAAAGAGATCTAAAAAACTTATTAAACGCAGTCTCTGAACTTACTGATTCCATGAGAAATGTAATTGACATTATGATGAATAAGGGATCGAACTTAGACTCTTTTAAAAATAAACTTGAAATGCTTCTTGAAGGTCAAGAACTTGGATCGAGAGATAGAATTTTAGAAGAGATAAATGCAAATGTCGATATTACAGAGAAAAAAAGACTTGAGATGGTTCTTAAAATTTATGAAACTTATGATAAAACTTGCAACTCCATGAGTGTAAGGGGAGTTTTGTGGAGATTAAATAATCTCTATCATGAGGGAGTTTTTTCTCACAACATTGACATAATTCTTGAGCTTTTAAACAACAGAAAATTAGTCGTATTACAAGGATCAACTAGGATTATAAATGTATTTTCAACATATCTTATTTCAAAGCTATACTATAAGAGAAAAGAATATAGAGATGACATTCACAGAAATATTGATAATTCAGATTATTTTCCACCTTTTGTAATAATTACAGATGAAGCTCATAACTTTGCTCCAAAAGGATACGACACGCCTTCAAAAAGTATTTTAAGAGAAATATCTCAAGAAGGAAGAAAGTATGGCGTATTTTTGATTTTGGCTACACAAAGGCCGACACTTTTAGATGAGACAATAACTGCACAGCTAAATACTAAACTTATCTTTAGAACTGTAAGAGCATCTGATATTGATACAATAAAAGAAGAGACCGATTTATCTTTGGATGAAACTAAGAGACTTCCTTATCTAAGTTCTGGAGATGTATTTATATCTTCAGCTAAAAAGGGAAGGACATCTTTTGTGAGAATCAGAGCTGCAAATACAGTGTCTCCTCATACCGAAAATCCTTTTGATGAACTAGAAGAAAAAGACGCAAAAAAATATTCTGATATGTATTTAGAAATAAAAGATTTCTTGCCAATTGGAATAACTGATATAAACAATCTATGTATAAGTCTTAATAAAAAAACAAATATAAGTTATTCTTATGAAGAAATGAAGATAATTTTAGATGAGCTTGTTGATAGAGATTATATAGAGATGGAAGATGATTTTCTTGGAAAGATGTACAAGGCAAAATAGGAGGTTAAAATGTATACTAGCACCAAAACTTGTTCACTAACGGGACTTAATGGGCATGAAGTTCAGGTAGAACTTGACATGTCAAATGGACTTCCAAAAGTTATTTTAATAGGACTCGCAGAGGGAGCCGTTCGCGAATCTATTGAAAGAGTTAGATCTGCAATTAAAAATAGCGGATATTCATTTCCAAGAAAAAAGATTACAATTAACCTAGCTCCAGCTGATCTTAGAAAAGATGGAACTCAGTTAGATTTAGCAATTGCAATGGCAATTTTAAGTCTAGATGAAGAACTAGATATTAGTGATAATCCTTTTATTTATTTGGGAGAATTATCTTTGGATGGAAAGGTAAATAAAATTGCTGGTGCTCTACCTATGGTAATCTCTATGAGAGAGAAGGGCTTTCGCAAATTTATTGTTCCTTATGAAAATAGAAAAGAATGCTCAATAATAAGTGATGTAGAAATTTATCCTGTAAAAACTTTAGAAGAAGTAGTTGAGTTTTTGCAACAAAAAATAGAAATAGAAAGATCAGTTGGAGAATTTTTTAGAGAAAAAGTCGAATATGAACTCGACTTTTCTGATATTAAGGGACAAGAAAATTTAAAAAGAGCAATGGAGATAGCGGCATGCTCTAAGTCGAATATTTTAATAATTGGATCGCCTGGTTCTGGAAAAACTATGGCTGCTAAGAGATTTCCAACAATTCTTCCGCCTCTTGATTTTGAAGAGGCTATAGAAGTGACAAAAATTTATTCAATATCAGGTCTATTAGAAAACAATAGCCTTATAACTATTCCACCTTTTAGATCTCCTCATCACACTGCATCGGCGGTTTCTTTAATAGGAGGAGGAAGAATACCAAAACCTGGAGAAATATCACTCGCACACAATGGTATTTTATTTTTAGATGAATTGCCAGAATTTTCAAAATCAGTTTTGGAAGTATTGCGTCAACCTATGGAATCAAAAGAGATAAATATATCAAGGGCAAACGCAAATGTAAAGTATCCTGCGGACTTCCAGCTAATATGTGCTTTAAATCCATGTCCTTGTGGATATCACAATTCCAAGAATCATGAGTGCACATGCAGCCCTTATGAAATATCTAGATATCTATCTAAAATTTCTCATCCACTTTTAGATAGAATTGACTTACATCTAGAAGTTGATGAAGTCGATTATAAGGAGATTTCTTCGGATAGAAATGGTGAGAGTTCTTCTGATATTAGAAAGAGAGTTAAACTAGTTAGAGAAATCCAAAAAGACAGATTTAAGGACAAAACTTACAAATATAATTCAGAAATTCCTGAAAAGGATTTAAAAAAATTTTGTAAACTCGACGAAAAGTCCAAAAAGATTTTGGAATTTGCATTTAAAAAATACTCAATGTCCGCGAGAACTTACAATAAGATTTTGAAGACGGCAAGAACAGTTGCTGACTTAGATGGAAAAGAAAATATTTCTGAGGATCATATATTGGAAAGTATACAATATAGATCAGTAGACACTAAATTCTGGGGTGCTTGATGTTAAAGGGTAGAGATTTATTAATATTTTTAAGTTCGCTAAATTTTTCAAGTGAAAATGCTCTAAAAATATATAATTACCTTAGTGATAATGAAATTGATTTTAGTGAATTTAATTCTGTTGATTTTGTAAATGAGAAAATTTTAACTAAAAGGTCTAATGATAAACTTCAAGAGATGCATTCTAAAGTTTATGAAGTGTTAGAAAATGTAAGAAAAGATACTTTAAATAAAGAAATAAATATTCTTACAATTTTAGATGACAAATATCCGACTAGTCTAAGATATATTGAAGATCCCCCCTCTGTTTTGTACATAAAGGGAGATCTTAAATTAGAAAATCCAATTGCTTTTGTTGGAGCTAGAAAACATACTATTTATGGTGAAAATGTCGTAAATAGAATTATTGATGATTTAAAAGGATATAATTTTACAATCGTAAGTGGTATGGCTTATGGAATAGATGCTCTTTCACATATGCGCGCGCTTAAAAATGATTTAAATACAGTTGCAGTTTTAGGAACTGGAGTTGACTATATTTATCCCAAAAGAAATAGAAATTTATATCACGAAATTTTAGAAAAGGGAGGAGCTATAGTAAGTGAATTTTCACTTGGACATGGCCCAAACACCTATACTTTTCCTATGAGAAATAGAATAATCTCTGGACTATCTGATGCTGTGGTGGTTGTTGAGGCAAAAGATAAGAGCGGAAGTTTAATTACTGCAAGGCTTGCAGCTGAACAGGGAAAGGAGATACTTAGTGTTCCTGGAAATATTAATTCACTCTATTCTGTTGGGACTAATAAGTTGATACGCGATGGTGCATACCCTTTAATAGAAGCGCAAGATATTTTGGATTTGTATCCAAATGTTCAATTGAATTCATCAAATAAATCTGAAGTTAGTCTTGAAGCAGAAGAACTTGTTGTTTTTAATTTAATTAAAGATGGATTTACAAACCCAAATGATATTTCTAATAAATTAAATAAAGATATTGTTTATGTAAATAAAATTTTAACCATGCTTGAACTAAAAGAAGCTATTGAGCGTTTTTCTATGAATGAATTTAGAACTTTATTTTAAAAAAATTATATTTAATTTGACAGTTTAGAAAAACAATATTAGTATACTCTTAAGGTTTATTAGAGAATTTCTTTTATAAGTTTTAAATTTATAGAAGGAATTTGTTTTATGTTACAATTTAAGTAAATAAAAATAAGTTTATATATTATTTAAAATAGATGGGAGAGTTTAAATTTGGCGAAAAATCTTGTAATAGTAGAGTCTCCAACTAAAGCGAAGACAATAAAGAAGATGCTTGGCCGCAATTATAAAGTAATTGCATCTGTTGGTCACGTTAGAGATTTGCCTAAATCAAAACTAGGTATAGATTTAGAAAATGACTTCGAACCTCAATATATGAATATATGGGGCAAGGGTAAATTAATAAACGAGATAAAAAAGGAAGCAAAAAAAGCAGATAATATAATTCTCGCAACCGACCCCGATAGAGAGGGAGAAGCAATTTCATGGCATCTATCTCACATATTGGGTTTAGATACCGAGGACAAAAACAGAGTTACTTTTAATGAAATTACTAAGGATACAGTAAAAAGGGAGATTAAAAATCCGCGAACAATCGACATGGACTTAGTAGATGCTCAGCAGGCAAGGCGCGAATTAGATAGATTGGCCGGATATAAAATTTCACCACTTCTTTGGAAAAAAGTAAAATCTGGACTTTCTGCTGGTAGAGTTCAATCTGTAGTTTTAAAACTAATCTGTGATAGAGAGGAAGAAATAAATAATTTTACTCCTGAAGAGTATTGGACAATACAGGCAGACCTTAGAAGTGGTAGAAAAAAAGTTCTTGTAGATTATTTTGGAACTAAAGAAAAAGGGAAAGTAAAAAAAGCTGAACTTAAAAATGAAAAAGATGCAGATAATGTAATTAATTCGGTAGATAAAGATAATTTTCAAGTTGAATCAATAAAAAAAGGACAGAGATCAAAAAAATCTTCAAAACCGTACACAACTTCTACAATGCAACAGGATGCCTCTAGAAAAATCAATTTTCAAACAAGAAAGACAATGATGGTCGCACAGAGTTTGTATGAAGGGGTTGAGATTCCAGGAGAAGGTTCTGTCGGACTGATAACATATATGAGAACTGACTCAACTAGAATTTCTGATGAAGCTAAAAATGCTGGTTTAAAATATATTGAAGATAATTTTGGCAAAGAGTATGTAGGTTCTAAGAGGACAACTACAGAAAAATCTAAAGAAAAAATTCAAGATGCTCACGAATGTATTAGACCGACTGATGTATTTAAGACTCCTTATTCAATAAGCGATTCTTTATCTAAAGACCAATTTAAGTTATATTCATTAATCTGGAAGAGATTTGTCGCATCACTTATGTCAAATGCGATGTATGAGACAGTTTCTGCCGATATTAATTCTAACGATCAAATATTTAGAATTAATGGCTCTAAATTAAAATTTGAAGGATTTCTAAAAATTTATGAAGACGTCCTTGCTAAAGAAATAAAAAAAGCTTTGCCAGATTTAACTGAAGGACAAATTCTTAAATTTAAAGATATTTTAAAGGAACAACATTTTACTAATCCACCTGCAAGATATAATGAAGCATCTCTAATTAAAGAGCTAGAAGAACTTGGCATAGGAAGGCCCTCAACATATTCACCTACAATTTCTACTCTAAAAAGTAGATATTATGTTGTGTTAGAAGACAGGAGATTTGTACCAACTGAACTTGGCAATACTGTAAATGAAATAATGAAGGAAAATTTTAAAGATTTAGTGGATGAAGACTTCACAGCTCAAATGGAATATGAACTTGATGAGATTGCAGATGGAGAAAAATATTGGAAAGAATTAATCAGATCTTTTTACTCTGGACTAAAAAAAGATTTGGATAAGGCTTATGAAAATATAGAAAAGGTTGAAATTGAAGATCCAGTTACAGATGTAATTTGTGAAAAATGTGGAAGAAACATGGTAATAAAAATGGGCCGTTACGGTAAATTTTTAGCCTGCCCAGGTTTTCCAGAATGTAGAAATACTAAACCCCTTGTTGAAAAAATTGGAGTAAAATGTCCAAAATGTGAAGACGGGGAGATTGTGGTTAAAAGAAGTAAAAAGGGAAGAGTCTTCTATGGATGTGACAATTATCCTAAGTGCGACTTTGTCTCTTGGAATAAGCCAATAGACGAAAAATGTCCAAAGTGTGGAAGTATTTTAACAGAGACTAAGTCCGGAAAGAAAACTGTAATTAAGTGTAGTAACAATACTTGTGATTATAGGAGATAAAAGAAAATGTCTAATATTTCTAAAGATTTAAAATCAAAAATAAATGAGACCTTTTGTAGGAAAAATAATATTGTCCCAGTGTTTGAAAATGAAAATTTGGTAATTTTTCAAACACTAAGTGACGATAAGATATTAAAATCTAATTTAGTAGAGATATTAGATAAGGATGTAAAATTCAATTTAAACACTAAGGAAGAAATTGATAAAAGAATTAGTGAATTATTTAGGTTTAATTTTGAAAATAGAAAAAAGCCTAAAGGAGAAAATTTTTTAGAAAGTGATGAAGACTCTCAAGCTGTGAGAGTCCTAAACTCCATTCTAGATCTATCTATATCTAAAAATGCAAGTGACATTCATTTGGAGCCACTTTTTGATGA
The DNA here is from genome assembly GCA_029983555.1 of Peptoniphilus sp. Lineage (GTDB taxonomy): Bacteria > Bacillota > Clostridia > Tissierellales > Peptoniphilaceae > Peptoniphilus_A. The sequence continues at coordinate 20,073 of JASBZH010000009.1, forward strand.
AGTAGTAGTAAGAATTAGAATTGACGGCTCGTTAATAGAAATATATAAAATGGATAAATCTTTATATAATCAAATGTTGTCACGAATTAAAATACTCTCTTCTCTTGATATTTCTGAAAAGAGATTACCTCAAGATGGAAGATTTAGTTATGTTTTTGAAAATGAGAAAATTGATATTAGAGTTGCCACATCTCCAACTGGAAACGGAGAAAAGGCTGTTCTTAGAATTTTGGATATACAGAGAATTTCTTACACTCCTGAAGGTATTGGTCTTGACGGAGAAAATTTAGAAAAAGTACAGAACCTAATAAATCAACCTTCAGGTCTTATTTTGTGTTGTGGACCTACATCTTCTGGAAAAACATCGACCCTTTATACAGTACTAAGAAGATTAAAAAATTCTGAAATCAATATAATGACAATTGAAGATCCAATTGAATATAAAATTGAAGGTATAAATCAAATCGAAGTCAATCCTAATACTGGACTTGATTTTGAGAAGGGCCTTATGGCAATTTTAAGAATGGATCCAGATAAAATAATGATTGGCGAGATAAGAAATAAAAATACTGCCAACATTGCGATTTCTTCTTCAATCACTGGTCACTTAGTACTTTCAACATTGCACACCGAGAGTTCTCCATCTTCGATAAGTAGACTTATAAATATGGGTGTTGAACCTTATCTTGTTTCTGCAGGATTAATAGGAGTTATATCTCAAAGATTGATCAAAAAATTATGCCCTCATTGCAAGAGAAAAATAAAAAACAATTTGAATATAATTGATAGCGACTATGTATATGAGGCTGTGGGATGTTCACACTGTCACAATGGTTATCTGGGAAGGACTGCTGTTTACGAAATAATGATTGTAGATAATGACATCAGAGATCTAATTGACAAAAAGGCTGGTACTTCTAAAATAAAAGAACTTGCAATTAAAAAGGGAATGAATACTCTTTCTTCTGAAATTATCAAGATGATTGAAAATGGTGAGACGACTACGGATGAATATTTTAAAAATATTCATACTTTAGGTGGTTTTTAATTTTGTTATAAAATTGAGAAAACTTTTAGTTATTCTACAATTAATTTATTTTATAAAGTATAATAATTATGTGATGTAATCGTTTTTATAAAAGATGGTGAATTATGTTTTATGAGTACAAAGCTATAAATGGCGATGAAATTTTAGAGGGCAGTATTGAGTCAAAGAATTTAGATGATGCAATAAAATCTTTAAAATCTAAGGGTTTAAAGCCAATTAAGGTTTCAGAAAATATAAGCTATACTAATGAAATAAAACTAAATAAAGGTTTTAAAAATAATGAGTTGCAAATATTATTTAAAGAGCTTTATATGCTAATGAATTCAGGAATTAGTTTAGAAAAATCTTTTGATATTTTAGCGGATCAATTTTCAAATAAAAAATATAGCTCGTTAAGTAGAATCACTAGTGATTTGGAAAATGGACTTAGCTTGTGGGAAGCTATGGACAAGACAGGTAATTTTTCTAAGTTTGTCATAAGTCTAGTTTATGTAGGCGAGAGTACATCTCATTTACGTACAGTATTTAAAAATTTATCTGATTTTTATAAAAAGAATAAAGAAATAAAATATAAAATTATAAATGCTCTTGCTTATCCTGTAATACTTTTAGTAACTACTTTTCTAATTGTAAATTTTTTAATAACCAACGTAATTCCTGGATTTAAAGATATTTTTGAAAGCGCGGGGACAAACCTTCCTTTAATGACAAGAATTATTTTAAATATTTCAGACTTTTTTAGTACTAATAAGTTATTCTTATTGGGAATTCTATTAATTATTGTTTTATATATATTCTATTTACATAAAAATAAACCTAAAATATTTCACAGACTTTGGTTAAAAAATAATTTTTATAGGACAATTAAATGTCTTTATTTTTCATTTAACATGGATATATGCCTATCTTCTGGAATGACTATAGATAAGAGCCTTAGAATTATTTGTAATATGGAAGAGAATCTAGTATTTAAAGATAAGCTAAATTCAGTTATTTTAAATATAAAGTCTGGAAAATCTTTATGGGAAAGTCTTTTAGAAATAAATATTTTTCCTAAAATTTTTATCTCACTGATAAGAGTGGGAGAGGAGTCATCTAGTTTAAAAGATTCTTTTAGAACTTGTTTTGAGTTTTATAACGATACACTAGACAAAGAGACAAAAAGATTTTTAAATATATTGGGGCCGGTTTTGATTATTGTCATGTCTTTAATTGTTGGTTTTATAGTTTTGGCTATAGCACTTCCAATATTTGATATGGTAAATCAGTTTTAAATATAAAAATATTTTAAAGGAGGAAGTATGAGAAAATTTTCTAAAAAGCATGAAGGTTTTACATTGCTTGAATTAGTTATTGTAATTGCGATAATAGCAATTTTAATTTCAATTGCTGTAGTTAAATATTCAAATTCAAATCTTTCGGCTCAAGCGGTTAGTCACAATTCGAATGTTAGAGTTTTAAAAAATGCAGGTATACTTTATTTGATAGACAATCCAGAATACGATGGAGTTATTACAGAGTCTGAACTAGGAAAGTATTTAGAAAATGGAAAGATGCCAAAGCCAGCAAAGGCTCTATCGTCAGCTGATAGCTTTACAGTAAAAGCTTCACAAGGTGATATCATTGTAAGTCCTGGGACTGTAAAGGTAGAAGATGGAAAATTAATTGAGGACAATGATATATAGTTATTTAATTTTAATTTATTTATTGACGCTTCTATTCGGAGCATCCTTGGCGTCATTTTATCACTTGTACTTTTATAGAAGACAGAGAGATGAAGATTTTATATTAAAAAGATCTTTTTGTGAGAGTTGCAACAAGACACTAAAATTCTATGACTTAATACCAATCTTTTCGTATGTTTTTAATAGAGGAAGATGTAGATATTGCGGAGCAAAAATTGGATTAGATAAATTTGTTTTAGAGATTTTATCTGGTATCTTAGCAGTTTTTGTTGTAAATAAAAGTGGAGTAAGCATATACTCTTGGCTTTTAATTCTAGAGATTGTTGTAATTTTATTTATTGGCTATATTGATTATGCGACGACTTACATCTACAATGTAGATTTACTTATATTGTTTGTAATTGAAATTATATTAAAAATATATTTTAGAGATAGTATTTATTTATCAATTTTAGATTCATTTATATTAGGAGCTTTCTTTATTATTCTATATAAATTTAGCGGCATGATGGGTCTTGGCGATGCAATGTATGCTTTGGTGTGTGGTTTTATTTTGAGAGATTTTTTTGAACTGTTTTTATTTTTTAATATCTCTTTTATATCATGTGCCATTATATCTTTAGTTTTAATTATTCTAAAAAAGAAAAATCTAAAAAGTTCTATTTCTTTTGGGCCGTATATGAGTTTTTCGTTAATATTACTTTTAATTTTAAGGTGAGTTATGTTTAAAGAAAACTGTATTATAAAAATAAAAGATGGTTATTTTCATTACATAGACGATAAAGATTTTAGTAAATCAAAAAAGTTTTATATACCATATTCAATTTATAGAGATGGTGAAATTTTAAACTATCATCATTTTTTCTACAAGTTTAAAAAAATGGTTGAAACTTTAGACTTGGACAAAAATTCTAAATTAATTTTATTATTGGAATCGAGTAGATTTAAACATTTTAATTTTGAAATTCCAAAGCTAAAACAAGATGAAATCTTTAATTTTTTAAAGATTGAATTAGAGGATTATCCAGATGTAAATTTGGAGCAGTTTAAAATATTTTATAAATCAATAGAAAAAGATGGAAAATTACTCTTATCTGTGGATTTAATTGATTTAAAATTAATTGACACTCTCAATAAAATTACAACTAAGTTAGATATAAAAAATCTAGAAATATTGCCAGAAAATCAAATATTTAAAGAGAATGGTACTTATGTAGAAATTGGCGCCTGTTTTCTTAGGAAGGTCGCAGTTAAAGATAATTTAGTATTTTCTGTCAAAAAAGTTTATAATGAAAACTTGGAAGAACTTATTAAAAATAATGGACTTGAGACTAAAAATGTGGAAAATATTTTAATGGAGAGATTTGATCCTGAAGAAAATAAAATTGATGAAGATTTCCTATGTAAATATGAAAATTATTTTTTAAATAATATATCTTTTATCGAGTCTGAAGACGAAGATTATATTTATTTAATTGGCGATTTAATAAATGCTCGAGTTTGTGAAAAAATTAGTGATTTTATAGACAAGAATTTTGTAGATGGAAATAGTTTACTAAGTTATGATTTTTACACAACTAAAAACAAAGAATCTTTAATAACAAGTGAAAATATCCTAAATTTTGTAATTTTAATAGGAATTATAATTATTTTTGCATTTAATACTTTTAGTTTAAAAAACTTAAATGATGATATTAAAAATCTTGAAAGTATAAATATCAAACCGCAAACGGATAAAGTAGAGGATAATTATTCGAGCGATAAATATCAGACTAAAAATAAATACTTTGTAAAATTAATAAGTGAAATCCAATCTTTAGAGGATTCTAATTTCTTTATAACTAGATATCTATTTGACGAGGGAGAAATCTCAATAGATGGAGTAGTTAAAGATGAAAATTATCTAAACGAGAAACTTAAAGACTATAAAATAACTTACAAAAATATGTATGTGGAAAATGGATTTAATAAATTTCAAGTAAAAATAAAAAACGATTAGGAGATAAAATTTGGAGATAGGAAAATTAAAAAACGATGAACTGGAAAAATATGTCTTTAAAAATTTAAATATAAAGAGGCATGAGGTATTAATAAGCGGTGGAACTGGAGTAGATACAGCAGTTTTGGATTTTCAAAATGATCTAATAGTTGCATCTACTGATCCTATCACCGGCGCTTCTAAAAATATTGGAAGTCTTGCAATAGATATATCTGTAAATGATGTTTGCTCCAAAGGTGCCGAACCAGTGGGAGTTTTGATTACAGCATTACTTCCTCCAAGTGCAAAAATAGAGGATTTAGAAAAGATAATAATAGATTGCAATGAGGCATCTAAAAAACTAAACCTTGACATTATAGGAGGACATACAGAAGTTACTGATGTAGTAAATAAGATTGTGCTTTCAACTACAGTAATTGGTAGAGTTAGTAAAGACAACATCCCTAAAATTCAAAATATAAAGTTAGGTGATATAATTTGTGTTTCGAAATCTATAGGACTTGAAGGCACAAGCATTATATATCACGACATGCCAGAAATTAGAAATATTTTGACAAGTGAAGATAGAGAGATTGTTGAGAATCTGCAACAAGAAATTTCTGTAAAAGATGAAGCAATGTTGGCAGTAAAACACCATGTAAAGCACATGCACGATATAACTGAAGGAGGAATTTATGGCGCTCTTTGGGAAACTTCAAAAGCAATAAAAAAGGGAATTAGTATAGATAAAAGAGAAATTCCAATTTTAAAAGCTACAGAAAAAATTGCGGATTTTTATAAAATTGATCCATATAAACTTATTTCCAGTGGAAGCATGATTATGATTTTTGACAAAAGTGATTACTTAGAATTTAAAGAAGAGGCTAACAATAAAAATATAGAAGTTACTTTAATTGGAGAAGTTACAGATTCTAACGATGCATTGGTTTTTGATGGAAAGAGTACTTTTAAATTAAAAGATCCTGATCCAGACGAATTATATAGAGTTATTAAATAAAGATTACAAAACCGTAACAATATTGACAAGGCATAAAAAGATATATAAACTTAAATTGCTAAAGCGTGAGGAGGATTCCATGAAAAAGATATTATACTTGGCAATTTTATTTGCCTTAATTTTTATTAACCCTATATATGCAAGTAGTAACTTTAATGTAACTATTAATAACAGTATTTTTAAAGTAAAATCTGCAGGTGTTGAAATAAATGGTGAGAAACTAAACACTGAATTTAAACCTTACATAAAAAATGGAAGGACTTTTGTACCAATACGTGAGATCACTGAAAAACTTGGAGCTAACGTAAATTGGGACAATAAAAATAAATCAATTACAATAAAGAATGATAGCAAAATTATAAAAATGCAAATAGACAGTTCTACTGTATTTGTAAATGATAAAAAAATGAGTGTGGATAAAGATCAAGTTCCTAAACTTACATCTTATAAAACACCAAGATCTGAAACAAAAACTATGGTGCCTTTAAGATTCATTTCTGAAACTTTTGGATATGATGTCGATTGGGATAATGACAAAGTAGTAGCGACAATAAGCACAATTAAATCAGCGAATTTAAGTGAAGAGAAAAAAAGTAATATTCAAAAAGTATCGTCAAATAAAAATACTAACAATTCTAATAATTCTTTATTTTATCAATCTAACCAAGAAAAAAAGGAAACTAAAAAATTGGAAAATAATTTAGATAGCGGTAAAAAAGAAGAAGTGTTTGATTCACTGTCTTTAGAACCGGAAGATGAACAAAAAAACAGAGTGATAAAAGATAAATTACAAGTAAATGGAAAACTTAAAATAGTAGTAGATCCTGGTCATGGTGGCAAGGATTCTGGTGCGGTTGCTGTAGATACAAAGACTTTAGAAAAGGACTTAAATTTAGAAGTTGCTAGTAGATTATGTTCAATACTAAAGAACAAAGGCTATGATGTAATAATGACTAGGAGTAGAGATGAGTATATTAAACTTGTAGACAGAGCTTCTGTATCAAATGACAATAATGCTGACCTTTTCTTGTCAATACACTTTAATAGTGCTGACAATCCTAGTGCGAGTGGAATTGAAGTATTATATGCATCAGAAAAGAATGTAAAAATTAAAGATACAGTCCAAAAGAATTTTGCTAAATGCTTACAAAAATCTTTAGTAAAAGAGACTGGAGCAAACGACAGAGGAATAATAAATAGACCTGCTATCGCGGTTACCAGCAAGACAAAAACTGTTGCAGCTTTAGTTGAACTAGGTTTTATATCTAGCCCAGATGACTTAAATAAAATTAAAGACTCTGATTACATTGACTTACTCGTAAGAGGTATAGCAAATGGGGTTGACGATTACGTAAATAACTATACAGAATAACATGGTGATATAAGTGAGAGAAGATAGACAGAACAATGAAGTTAGACCAATTAAGATAATTCCTGACTATTTAGTGCATCCAGATGGATCCGTTTTAATTGAATGTGGGAAAACAAAAGTTGTAGTTTCAGTGATGATTGAAAATAAAGTTCCAGTATTTTTAAGGGGAAAAAATAAAGGATGGCTATCTTGTGAATATTCTATGCTGCCCGGATCGACTGCAAATAGAAAAGTTAGAGATATTTCTAAGGGTAAATTAGATGGACGAAGTAGCGAAATTTCTAGGTTGATAGGTAGATCACTTCGCGCATGTATTGATTTAAATAAAATTGGTGAAAGAACTATTTGGGTAGACTGCGATGTACTTAGTGCTGACGGAGGTACAAGAACTACATCAATTACTGGTGCCTATATAGCTCTTGAAATGGCCGTTAAAAGATATTTAGATAAAGAGATTTTTACTGAAAATCCTTTAATTTCAAAAATATGTGCTGTTTCTGTTGGAAGAGTAAATGGAACTCGACTCGTCGACTTGGATTTTAAGGAAGATTCCAATGCAGAAGTAGATTTGAATTTAGTTATGAACGATAATTTTGAAATAATAGAAATTCAAGGTACTGGAGAAAAAGGTACATTTACACAAGAAGAGTTAAATGAATTTATTGATGATGCAAAAATCGGAATTAAAGATATATTTAGATATTTTGAAATAGTGGAGAATTATATATGAAACTCGTTTTATCGACAGACAATAAAAATAAAATAAAAGAGATAAAAAATTTACTTGAGGATTTAGATATTGAAATTCTTGGTAAGTCAGATATCGGAGCAGATTTTGAAGTAGAAGAAAACGGAGAGACTTTATATGACAATGCTCTTTTAAAGGCAAAAGCCATTTCTGATAAGACTGATGATTATGTATTGGCAGATGACACTGGTCTATTTGTAAATAGTTTAAATGGTGAGCCAGGCGTTCATTCAGCAAGATATGCCAGCGAACACAATGACAAATTAAATAGAGAAAAACTTCTTAAAAATTTATTGAATTGTGAAGATAGAAGTGCTTATTTTAAAACTCAGTTGATATTAATAGATAAAAATAAAAATATCATACCATTAGAAGGCGTATGCGAAGGTGAAATAATTAAAGAAGAAAGAGGAGAAAATGGCTTTGGCTATGACAGCATCTTTATGCCGAATGGATATAAAGAGACTTTTGCAGAAATGTCACTAAGTGAAAAAAATAAAATAAGTCACAGAAGTAAAGCTTTACAAAAATTAAAAATTAAACTTCAAAATGTAAATAACTGTTGACATATTATATAGATTTTGTTAAAATCTATATTGTTGTGGTGGGTGTGGCCTAGTTGGTTAAGGCGTCAGATTGTGGTCCTGAAGATCGTGGGTTCGACTCCCACCATCCACCCCACAATGATGAAGTGTCATATGGCACTTCTTTTTTTAAGCTAGAGTGGCGGAATTGGCAGACGCACCAGACTCAAAATCTGGCGATCGCAAGATCGTATGGGTTCAAGTCCCATCTTTAGCACCAACATTATCCACACGATTCATCATCTTTAATTTTATAGTAAAG
>JASBZH010000010.1 GCA_029983555.1 Peptoniphilus sp.
ATTTTGAGATATGATTTATTACAAGTGGCTAACTTATTGTTGCAATTTAAATATAATTTTTTAATGTGATTTCAGATTTTTAAAAAAATTTAAGAACAATCTTTCATCGATGGAATTAGATGTTCTTATTTATAAATAAAAGTTTTATATAATATTTTAAATTTAAAAAATATTGTTTTTTAAGTCGCACATAAGTATTTTAATCCTTAATCTAATTTTTTACATAAAAAAACTGACCTCTCGCGAGATCAGTTTAAAATCTAATTTAAATTTTATTTTTTATCCCAAGATGTTATTTCATCTAAGTATGGTTTTAACACTTCAATTCTTTCAGGAACAAACACTGGGTCTTTTCCTTGTTTTAATTGATCCATGTAGTCATAGTAAGTTGCTACTGCAAGTTTACCAATAATCATAAGTGCTATTAAGTTTATTACTGCCATTATTCCCATGAACACATCTCCTGTGTTCCAAACTACTGAGAAATCTCCAACTGATCCTAAGAATACAAATCCAAGTACAAGCACTCTATAAACATTTAGTGCTCCTTTAGAAAATCCTAGGTTAAGGATATTATTTTCACCGTAGTAGTAGTTACCGATAACTGATGAGAAAGCAAACATAAATACACAAACTGTTAGGAAGTGTTGAGCCCATGCTCCTACTTCTGTTGCTAGAGCTGCTTGTGTTATTCCAAGTCCTTGAAGTTCTGGATTTAGATAAACGCCTTCGCCTGCTATTATGATTACAAATGCTGTTGCTGAACATACAAGGATAGTGTCAAGATATACTCCAAGTGCTTGGATAAGTCCTTGTTTTGCTGGGTGAGATACATCTGCTACTGCTGATGCATTAGGTACAGCACCCATACCAGCTTCGTTAGAGAATAGTCCACGTCTTACACCATTTAGTATTGCTGTTCCAAAAAGTCCACCAAATCCAGCTTTGAAATTAAATGCTTCAGAGAAGATTAATCCAAACATGTGAGGAACTTTTGTGATATTAGTAATTAGAATAAATAAAACCATTGCCATATATGCAATTGCCATAATTGGTACTAGTAGTGAAGTTATATCTGCAATTCTTCTAAGTCCACCAAATATTATAAATGCTGCTAGTATTATTACTATAACTCCAATAATCCAAGGTTCTACATTAAGTGAATTTGCAAATCCTGATGCAATTGTATTTGCTTGCATAGCGTTAAACATAAATCCATATACTACGCAAATTACAATTGAGAAAAGTGTTCCAAGTATAGGTTTATGAAGAGTTTTATTCATGTAGTATCCTGGTCCACCTTTGAAAGTGCCGTCGTCATTTTTTTCTTTAAAAATTTGTCCTAGTGTATTTTCTACGAATGATGATGCTCCACCGATTAGTGCTGTAATCCACATCCAAAATACTGCTCCAGGTCCTCCTACTGATATTGCTGCTGCAACTCCTACGATATTACCTGTACCGATGTGAGATGCTGCAGAAATTGTGAAGGCTTTAAATGGTGATATTGAATCTTTACTTTCTGATTTAGCGCTTATTAATCTTACTGCGTGACCAATATTTCTAAATTGTCCGCCTTTGATTTTAAAAGTAAAATATAGTCCTAAACCTAAAAGTAATGGAATTAGTATATAGGTATATATTGAGTCACTTAAAAATCCTGTTAAATTTTGAAAAGCTTCCATAAATTTCTCCTTTATTCATGTAAAAATATATTTAATCTTATGTCGTCTGAAAGTAGGTCAAGTAAATGCTTGCCTCTTACGCTATTACCTGATTCATCAAGTCTTGGGCTGTAAGTTACTATGGCACATCTTCCCGGCACAATTCCAAGAATAGCTCCACTTACGCCTGATTTTGCTGGAAATCCTACCTCCATCAAAAATCTTCCACTCTCTTCATACATCCCACAAGATGCCATCTGAGAAAGCACGATTCTTACTATCTCTTCTGATACCAATCTTTCGCCTTTAGTATTTACTCCTCCGTTTGCAAATACTGATCCAAGCCTTGCAAGTTCTGTAGGTTTCATTCCTATTGAGCAATTTCTAATGTATAAGTCCAAAACTTCTTCGACAGATTTGTCGAATATATTTTTGCTCTTTAAATAGTAAGTGATCGCTCTGTTGACATCTGTAGTTTTCATCTCAGAATTATAAATTTTGTATAAAAATTTTATGTCATCTGACTCAGAAAGTTTTTTTACAAAAGACATAACTCTTTCGAATCTCACATCCACATCTTCTCCCTTTATTAAAGATGCAGTGGTAATTGCTCCTGCATTTATAAGTGGATTGGACGCTCTGTCATCAATAGGTATTAGTGAATTAAATTTGTAAGGAGTTGGTTCTGTTCCAACTTTAGAAAAGACAACCTTTTTTCCATTGTCCATAAGGGCCATCGTAAGACTTATAATTTTTGAAATTGATTGCATAGAAAATACTGTGTCTAAATCTCCATATTCATAAACCTCACCACCAGTTGTCACTATTGAAAGTGCAAATCCCTCAGGATCTACGTTGGCAAGTTCTGGAATATAAGATGCGACTTCGCCCTCTCCAATGTGCCTTTCGCTCTTCTTTATTGCTCCTTCTATCTTTTCTATAATATTCTCTTGATCTAACATATTTCACCTCCATTTTCTAATATTTTGACTGATGTGCAAGTTCTATTATATCTTATAATATAGTGAATGAAAACCATTTTATAGAAATTGATTGTCCTTAAATTTATTTTCCCAGCATCTTTTATAATATTAATTAGCTCTAAGTTATTTATTTTTAAATAATAGTTTCAGTTGCCCAAATAGAGACATCTATATATAATATGTAGAGGAGGATTTATGAGTCTTAAAAAGCAATTTCTAAAATATGTAATGCCTTCTATTATTGCAATGTGGGTTTTTTCTATTTATACAATTGTAGATGGATTTTTTGTGGCAAACTTTGCTGGTGAGAGGGAGCTTTCTGCCATAACAATTATAGTTCCATATGTAAACTTCTTATTTGCAATAGCAATTATTTTTTCTATTGGTTCGCAGACTATTATAGGAATTTATCTCGGAGAAGGAAAAAAAGATGACGCCAATAGAATCTTTTCTTTTATTTTGATGTTTATCTCAATCTTTTGCATAGTTCTCGCAATCATTTCAATGATTTTTATCGATAAACTTATTTTTTTCTTGGGTGCATCACCAGGACTTTTTAATTTAGCCAAAGACTATCTTAGAATTATTATAGTTTTTTCTCCATTTTACATCATAGCCTACTGTTTTGAAGTCTGGGTTAAGATCGACGGCTATCCAAGAACTGCTATAATATGTGCAGTAAGTGCCTGTGTAACTAACATAGTTTTGGATTATCTTTTAATTGAAGTTTTAGAGATGGGCGTAAGGGGTGCAGCTTTTGCAACAGGTTTTGCACAACTGCTATCATTTACACTATTTTTACTTCACTTCAGGCGCGGTGTTGGATATCTAAGGTTTAACAAGATTAAGATGGAGACTCGCGAAGTAATTTACACTATAAAGAAAATTGTAGTGCTAAGCTTTGGAGAATTTGTTGCAGAATTTAACACTGCAAGTGTCGTATTTATTTTTAACTACTTCATCATGAAGTATCTATCGCAGGAGTTTTTGCCTTCGTATGCAGTTATTAATTATATGTCTCTTTTAACTAACTCGACTTTTCAAGGCGTATGTCACGGGACTCTACCCTTGCTTAGTTTTTATCACGGTTCTCGCGAAAGAAAAAAGAGTAAGACTATCGTCAGATACGGCTTTATTTCTATAATAATAATTTCTCTAGTATTTTTTGGAATTTCATATTTTGGAGCAAGCACCTTATTAAATTTATTTTTAGAAGATGCCAAGAGTGTCAGCTCCTCTATTAGGCCTATGCGAATTTATGCTCTAATGTTTTTATTTTCTGGTCACAATTTATTTATCGCATCAATTGCATCGGCAATAGGTATGCCAAGATACTCGACAACAATTAATATACTGCGTGGATCAGTCTTTCTTGTAATTTCACTTTCTTTTATGGTTCATGTATTTGGAGTAAAATATTTATTCTACGGAGCAATTTTGTGTGAGCTTTTGACTTTAATGTTTTCAATTTACTCTTACAAAGAAATTAAGAGACCTGCAGTATAAATATATTAGAAATTTAAAATTATTAAAAATATAAAAAACCTTCACTGTAAAAGCTTAAAAACTTTTTGAGTGAAGGTTTTAATTTATAAATATTTTTTATATTTTTCAGGAATACTCTCTGACAAATACGCCATGCCAGATATGTCTGGCCCAACGTGAGATGCTATAGTGTTTCCAACTTGAAGCGGTATAAAATCTTTAAATCCCTCTTCTTTAATCTTTTCAATAAACTTATCGAGTATTGAGATGTCATCTCCATAAACTGGAAATACTGTATCAGCTCCTGGCTCTTTTGTATTTTTCTTAGCAATCTCTGCCATGCGATTGTATGCCCTGTTTTTACCTCTAACTACTTCAGAAAGATAAATTTCTCCATCCTCGCTTACTTCCAGTATTGGCATAATATTTAAAATACTAGATACTTTGGCTCCTGTTTTAGAAACTCTTCCGCCTTCATATAAATATTTTAAATCAAACACAGTAAATAGATGTTTTACATTACTTGTTAAAAATTTTGAAAATTCTAACAAGTCGTCATATTCCATGTTATTTTTGCAAGCAAGTCCCATATAATAAGTCACAAAGCCATTTCCAACTGATGCTGACTTTGAATCTATTACTGCCATTTTAATATCTGGGTATTTTTCTCTTAATTCATCTGCAGCTATTTTCGCGTTTTGGTAGCAGCCACTCATTTTCCCAGAAAGGGTAATACATATAAAATCAATTCCTCTTTTTGCATATTCTTCAAATTTTACGAGGTATTCATATGTAGTTATTTGACTAGTTTTAAAAACATGACCCTCTCTTTGAGCTTTAAAAAATTCGTCCATAGAGTAGTCGTCTTCTACAATGTCTATTCCATCGTAAATACTCTTTATATCTAAAATATCTATATCAAAATCTCTAATTATATCGTCATTTAAATCGCAAGAAGAATCAGAAATAATTTTTGCGTTCATAGTCTCCTCCAAATATGTTTCATGTAATTATTATAACATTAAAAAATCTTTTAATAAAATTAAAAGAGACTTAATATAATTTGTTTTATTAGACAATTTTTATTTTTTCAATTATTATAGATGTATGGAAGAAAGATATATGAAAGCTGCCCTCTCTCTTGCTCGCATATCTTATAGAAGAGGCGATGTTCCAGTGGGGGCAGTTATAGTTAAAAATAAAAAGATGATTGGATACGGTTTTAACAGAAAGGAAAAGCTAAAAAATCCACTCGCACACGCAGAAATTATTGCGATAAATAGAGCCTCAAAATACTTAAAATCTTATCATCTGGAGGACTGCGATATTTATGTAACTCTCGAGCCATGCCTGATGTGTGTGGGTGCAATTTTAAATGCTAGAATTAAAAATATTTATTTTGGAGCGCACAACAATAGGTTTGGCGCAGTCGAGAGTCATCAAAACATAGATAATTTAGTCACTAACCACAAGATTAACTACCAAGGGAATATTCTGGGCGAAGAATGCAGCATAATTTTATCAAGTTTCTTTTCTAATTTAAGAAATAAACGCAAATAAGAATCCCATGTTTTTTTGAAGGTAATCAAGTAAAAACTCATCGTAGATACTCTTAGTCAAAAAAGCAACAGCTATTCCGAGGATAGCTCCTATTATTACATCGCTTGGATAGTGAACAAAGTGATAAATTCTTGAGAATGCAATTAAAAATGCAATAACTAAAAAGAAAACACCAAGTCCCTTAAAGTAAAATGAAATTGTAACTGCTGCTGCAAAGGAAGATGAAGCGTGGCCTGATGGGAATGAGAAGTCCTTTGGATTTTTTATAAGCAGTTCCACTCTATTTATCCACGAAGGTCTGTCTCTTTTAAGTAGATTTTTAAGTATCAAGTTGCAAAGTATTGCATTTACTATTAGAGCCAAAAAAATATTTATTGCATAAACTCTATATCCCAAATAATAGAGCACAAACGTTGTGATTAACCAAATTGCTCCACCCGTTCCCAAGTGAGTTATGGCTACCATGTATGAGTTTAATCTCTTCGTCCTAATGTTTAATAAAAATGTTAAAAATTTTTTCTCCATATTAACCCTCAATTCTTTTTGGCTTTGCTGCTATTTAATCTCAATTAAAATTATTGTAATTTATCAAAATAAGTTTCAAAATTTGCAATTAATTACATTTATTTTTATTAATATACCCAATATTTATAATCAAGATATATACTTAGTATAAATTTATTGTAATTTCTCAAAAATAAAAGCCCAAAAGAAGCTTACCTCACAGGAGAAATCGTAAAAATTTAAACTAATAAAATTTGCAAAATCAAAAACTTTTAGATTTTACTATTAAATAATTTAATTTTTAATTTCTATAATGAGATAAACTCTTTTGAGCTTAAATTATAAAAAATTTGGTTAAATAATTATCTTCTGTTTTCTTCGTCAACCCACTTTTTGGCTTCTTCTACTGATCCTTCAGACGGAATTTCGATTCCAGATTCTGGATCTTTTCCAGCTTTTTTGTAGTAAACGTCGCCGTCAGGTCTATCTTCTTCTTTAACTGATTTTTGTTGCTCTAAATGTGCTCTTATTTCTTGTTTTTTAGCTTCAGTAAGTGTTGTAGAAGCATCAATTAGTTTTTCCATTTTTTTTATATCTTCCATCTAATCATCTCCATTAATTCTATAAAATACGCTTATCTTTATACTATTAATGATAGTACAATTAAATGTTTTTTTCAATTACATTGATAAATTTTTAATATAAAGGCAAAGATATTTAAATTTTTATTGAGGTATGTATATAAGTATGTTAAAATGAATTGTTTAGAAGGTGTTATATGTTTAAAGTAATTTTTGAAAATATAGGTGAGTATAAAAAGTACGCCATACTTTCACCTATATTTGTTCTACTCGAGGTTGCAACTAATGTTGCAATCACTTTTTATATGACAAAGATAATTG
The DNA here is from genome assembly GCA_029983555.1 of Peptoniphilus sp. Classification (GTDB taxonomy): domain Bacteria; phylum Bacillota; class Clostridia; order Tissierellales; family Peptoniphilaceae; genus Peptoniphilus_A. The sequence continues at coordinate 7,099 of JASBZH010000010.1, forward strand.
ACCTTGGTATAATGGAAGGCTCAACAGACGGCGTACTAAAATACGGGATTTTACTTTTAATTCTCGCTGCAGTCTCCCTTGCAACAGGAATAACTTCGGGATATCTTGCTACCAAGGCATCGGCAGGTCTTTCCAAAAATATGCGATACTCAATGTTTAAAAACATTACAAACTTTTCTTTTGAAAATATCGAAAAATTCAAAAGAGGTTCTTTAATCACAAGAATGACTACAGATGTACAGATGGTTCAAATGGCATTTCAACTTTCCACAAGAATGGCAATTAGAGCGCCCCTTACTCTTATTATGGCACTAATCATGAGCGCTAGACTTTCAAAAGAGCTAGTTCCAAACTTCTTTATAATTATGGTAATAATTGCAATCGGAATGTCCTTTATAATCACGCACGCTTATCCAATTTTTGAAATAGTTTTTAAAACTACCGACAAATTAAATACTGACGTATCTGAAAACTTAGCAGCAATTCGCGTAGTAAAATCTTTTGTAAAAGAAGACAAGGAAATTAATAAATTTGATGAAATTGCAGAAAATTTGCAAAATTACTACATGAAAGCTTCAAAGTTACTTGCTATGTCCAATCCTCTCATGAACTTTTGCACTTACCTAATGGTTTTACTAGTAGCTTGGTTTGGCGCTCACTTAATTGTAGGTGGCAGCATGACTACTGGGGCTTTGACTGGAATTATAACTTATGCAATTCAAATTCAAGTTTCTCTAATGATGTTATCTATGATTCTAGTGCAAATTACAATTGCTAGAAACTCTCTAAATAGAATAAACGAAGTAATTGCAACAAAACCAAGCATCAAAAGTCCTAAAGACGCCACTTTTGAAATTAAAGATGGATCAGTTTCTTTTGAAGATGTGTCATTTTCTTATGTCGATGACATGGACAAATGTGCCCTAAAAGATATAAATCTAAAAATAAATTCTGGCGACTATGTCGGAATAATAGGCCCTACGGGATCAGCTAAATCAACTCTTGTAAATTTAATTGCAAGGCTTTATGACACAGACTCTGGCGTGGTTAAAGTCGGTGGCATTGACGTAAAAGAGTACGATCTTAAGTCTCTTAGAGATGCTGTTTCTGTTGTGCTTCAAAAAAATCAGCTATTTACAGGAACAGTAAGAGATAATTTACTTTGGGCAAATGAAGATTTGTGCGATGACGATCTAAAAAGAGCACTCTACATTGCATCTTGTGACGACTTTTTGGATCCAGATACAGACTTAGACAAAAAAGTTCAAGCAGGCGGCAGCAACTTCTCCGGTGGCCAAAAGCAAAGGCTATGTATCGCTCGCGCAATTTTAAAAGATCCAAAAATTTTAATCTTAGACGACTCTACTTCAGCTCTTGATAACCAAACAGAGACAAAGATAATGAATGCAATAACTAAATTTAGACCAAATATGACAAAGATTTTAATCTCACAAAAAATTAAATCTTTAAAAAATACTGACTACACAATAGTTCTAGATAATGGAGTCATAGAAAACATTGGAACTCACGAAGAACTTCTACAAAAAAGTGATATTTACTCTGAAATTAATGGAGTTCAAGAAAAGGACAGTGATTTTGATGCGTAAGTTAAATACAAAGACAAAAATTACATCAAAAGAAAATATGAACGCAGCCAAAAGACTTCTATCTGTCATCTTCAAAAGGCACAAGTGGAAGCTTCTTTTCGCATCACTTATGGTAATAATCTCAAGTCTTGCGACAATTTCTGTTTCAATCTTTATGAGAATATTAATTGACGACTATATAATTCCACTGACACAAACGCCAAACCCAGATTTTGGTCCACTTTTAGCTACAATAATAAAAATGGGTTCTTTTTTAATCTTGGGAGTTTTGTCATCTTTTTTGTATTCAAGAATGATGGTTACAGTATCTGAGACTACGATTTTAGAAGTTAGACAAGATATGTTTAATCACATGCAAAGTCTTCCTGTAAGTTACTTCGACTCAAAGAGTCACGGAAACATAATGTCCTATTACACTAATGACGTAAGGGCCATGGGTCAGATGATAGCATCATCATTCCCATCTTTTGTTCAATCGACAATGACTATAATAATGGTACTTGTCACTATGTTTGTTCAATCTGTAACTCTATCTCTTGTAGTAATCTTAACAATCACATTAACTTTTATAATGATTAATGTGATCGGAGGCAAATCTTCACATTACTTCTTGACGCAACAAAATTCTCTAGCCAAAACTACTGGATATATTGAAGAGATGATCGACGGACTAAAAGTCGTAAAAGTCTTCAACAGAGAAGATAAAACTCTAGATGAATTTGACGATATAAATACAGAGCTTGCAGAAAACACTACAATCGCAAATAGGCTTTCTCTTTATCTATATCCACTAACTTTTGCAATAGCAAATTTGCAATATATTTTATTTGCCATATTTGGTGGACTAATGGCGCTTAGCGACAAATATGCAATTACTGTCGGAATAGTTGTATCTTTCTTGCAACTTTCCAAGACACTTTCAGGACCACTTTCTCAACTTGCTGGCAACATCAACCAAGTTGTTCTTGCACTCGCAGGTTCTAGAAGAGTTTTCGAATTTCTGGGCGAAGAAGTTGAAAAGGATAGTGGAGTATATGAGAAAATTTCTAAAGATGAAAATGGCGAAAAAGTATACTATTGGCACAACGAAGAGACTGGAGAGGATGTAAAAATCAAAGGAGAAATTCATTTTGAAAATGTCGACTTCTCTTATGACGGAAAAAATTTAGTCCTAAAAAATATAAATCTTTATGCAAAGCCTGGACAAAAAATCGCCTTCGTCGGAGCAACTGGTGCTGGTAAAACCACTATAACAAACTTAATCAATAGATTCTATGACATAGATAGCGGCAAAATAACATTTGACGGCATTGACATTAAAAAAATAAAAAAACCCGCACTTCGAAGTGTCCTTGGTATGGTTCTTCAAGACACTCACCTGTTCTCTGGAACTGTCGCAGAAAATATAAATTATTCGACTTATGACATAGACATGGATAAAACTATAGAAGTTGCAAAGAGAACTAACGCCCACGACTTTATCAAAAATTTAGAAAATGGTTATGACACAGTAATCTCTGGCGATACAGAAGACCTATCACAAGGTCAACAACAACTTTTATCCATTGCTCGTGCAGAAATCTACGACCCACCTGTAATGATACTTGACGAAGCGACATCGTCAATTGACTCGAGGACAGAAAAAATTGTCCAAGAAAGTATGGACGAAATAATGAAGGGCAGGACAACTTTTGTAATCGCCCACAGACTTTCAACAATTATGAATTCAGACGCAATTTTAGTTCTCGATCATGGAGAAATAGTTGAAAGGGGAAATCACGAAGACTTGCTCGAACAGGGCGGAGTTTATGCTAGTCTATATAACGGTGGTTTTGAAGAAAATCAATAAATTTAAAATAATAATAAGGGATATTCCATTTATTTGGAATATCCCTTTTTTGGTATAAATAATTATTTAATTTTAATCACACATTTCCAAGTAATACATGCTCAAGTTTTTCTTCTGCTATTTCTTTCATATCTTTCATAAGAGATAAATTCGTCTTCTGTTTTCTATATTCATACATTGGAAAATATCTAGTTAAATGTAGTGGAGTTTCTATACTCACTTTACTTATAAAATCTATCTCTCTTTTAAATTCTTCCAAATTATCCGATATGCCAGGCACAACTAAAGTAGTAAGCTCCACATGGGATAACTCTGATGCTCTTTTTATAGTGTTAAGAGTAAGCTCTAAATCTCCTCCAAGAATTTTATATTTTTCCTTTGAAAATGCCTTTAAGTCAATATTCCAAGTGTCGACTAGTGGCAGAATTTCATCTAGGTATTTATCATTAATCTGTCCGTTTGTCACAAGAGCTGTCTTTAAATTATTTAGACGTGCAATCTCAAATGTGTCTTTTACATATTCAAAATTAATTAGCGGCTCATTATAAGTAAATGCAATTCCAATGTTTCCACAATCTTTTGTATCAAGAGCAAGCTCAACTAATTCTTTTGGACTTATTTTTTTAAGTTTATAATCAAACTCCCCTGCCCTTGCTATTTCATGATTTTGGCAAAATGGGCAGTTCATATTGCAACCAAATGATCCGACAGAAAGTATTAGACTTTTTGGATAAAAAAATGCAAGTGGTTTCTTTTCAATTGGATCAAGTGAAATAGCTGTCACCTTTCCATAAGAAACTGACTCTATCTTGCCATTTCTATTTGCCCTCGCCTTGCAAAATCCAACTTGTCCATTTCCCAAAAAGCAGTTTCTATAACAAAGGTCGCAGTGTACTTTATTTTTCGTATTCATGGCGAATTACCTTAAATCTTTCCATTTCAAAATCTTCACTTGGACTTATCCCTGCTTTTCTTAGAGCAATCTCAACTTGATATTTACAAGTGTCAACTCCTTCTATTTTTGGAAGTAAAAGACCTCTTCTATAACCAGATGAAACAATCACTCCATAAATTTTTGGGTCGAGCTCGTCTAGGATAGAAATTTTTTCTTTTTCTCCTAGCACATCAACAGAAATATCCAAGTCTTCAAGTTCATCTTCTGACACTTTATTAAACCTTGGGTCTTCTGTAGAAGATAAAATCGCATTGTGAATAATTTCTTCTGCAATATTTTTTTGTGTTGGCGCTATTGTTCCAATGCATCCTCTCAAGTTTTTATTTTTATAAAGCGTGACAAAACATCCCGCCCTATTTTTAATCATCTCTTCTGGCAAATCTTTTGGAACATCAATTGTCTTTTTATCTTTTATATAGCTATACATGCTCTTTTTTGCAAGTTCGATATACGGATCTGTTTCTTTTTTAACATCACAAATAGGATCATACGAAAATACTCCGTATCCCACGCCAAAAGGTCCTTCATAAGATAATTTTTTAGATTTAACTTTAAAATGATTTAGACATCCTGCCATAATTTGAAAAGACCTAAGTCCGCACTGCGAAGCATTATCTGCCTCTTCATCAGTTATCTTCATAAGCTCATCAAATGATCCTTTTTCTAAAATATCTGTAATTTTTTTATCAAAAATAACTCCCTCTTCTTTAAAACCATAGTGCCCATCCTCTTTTAAAACATGTGATAAATCGCCAGATGCAACATAAACAGCACTTCTTCCCAATTTTTCTACTGCCCTTTCAATTGCCATTCCAAATTTATAGTGTTCTTTTCCACTCATCGTAGAAAGTCCGATGTTTACTATTTTAAAATCTTTATATACTTCTTTAATAAAACGAAGTGGAATTAAAGTTCCATGATCCATTTTATCTGAGTACGAATCAGTATACTTTATTGGAATATCAAAACTATTTTTTAAAATTTCTTTAGAAAGTTCTTGATCTATCTCTACTTCTTCCTCTACATCAAAAATTCCAAAATTTTTTAAATCGCCTCTTATGATATTTCCACCTGCCATATAAAATGCATCTCTATAAAATGGTGCGTGCGGTGATGAAATTATTATAGTTTCGGGCTTAATTTTTTGAATCTCTTGTGCAACTTTTTTATAGGCTTCTATTGTTTTGGAAATTTTCCTCTCTTCTCCTCTACCAACTTCAGGCAAAATAATTGGTGGATGAGGCACGACATATGCTCGTTTCAAAGTATCATCTCCTCGTTTAAAATTTATTTACTTACAATCTCACTTAAAATCTCCTCAGCCTTTTCTTTATTCATATGGTGATAGAACTTTTTATTTATCATGATATTTGGCCCAAGTTTACACTTTTTAAAGCAGTTTTGACCTCTAAGACTAATCTTCCCATCAGAAGTAGTTTCGTTAAAATCAATTCCCAAAGTATTTTTAATAGTTTTTATAACTTCTCTTGATCCATTTTTGGCGCATCTCGGTCCAGTGCAACAGATAATTTCATATTCCACATTTGACTCTTTAACTGTTGGCATAAATTTAATTATAGTCTTTACAATTTTTTCATCCAAATTAAATGCGTCCGCAATCTGCGTTACATGACTTTTAGATACCAATCCAAAGTCATCCTGGCATTTTCTAAGAGCCTCCTTTACACCTTCTTGGCTCTCTTCTCCAAAACCTCGCACGAGTTCTTCTAAATCTCTTTTAAAATTTTCCTCTTTACTAATATCATTCACAATATCACCCTCACAAATCGACTTAATATTATTCTTAAAATTTTAAAAATATGTAAAAGGAGCGCCAGAATATTAATTCTAAACGCTCCATCTTAATAGTTATTTAATTACAAAACATATGGGTCGTCCATTGGATCTACAAAAGATTTTGGATCGTAATCTGTCTTGATTTCTTCCCACTCTTTCATTGATAAATCTTCAGTTGGTTTATCGAGTTCTGGGTGAGCATTATTTGCTTTGTAATTTGCCTCTCTAGAATTTCTTTCTGGCAAGTCTAAATCGACATCGTTAATATCAATATTTAAAGAATTAGCAAGTCTCTTTCCGTAATCTTCATCTGCTTTGTAGCAGTGACTAATCCATCTGTGTTTAATTTGAAGAGTAGTGTCCTTCATGTGTCTTGCAGTATTATCGCAAAGAACTTGCTTTTGATCATCTGTCATTGCTCTATAAAGCATTCCAGGTTGAGTGTAGTAGTCGCTGTCGTCTTCTCTAAAGTCGTATCTAAATACATCTCCACCGTCTTGCTTTGGTTCAAAGCCTCTCTTGTCTTCTTCCCAGTTGCCATAAGAGTTAGGTTCATAGTGATTTTCAGCACCTAAATTTCCATCGACTCTCATCATGCCGTCTCTGTGGAAAGAATGATAATCTCCTTCTTTCATTCCCTTAGGTCTATTTACTGGAATTTGAGTGTGGTTAACTCCAAGTCTATATCTTTGTGCATCTCCATACATCATAATTCTTGCTTGAAGCATTCTATCTGGTGAGAATGCAATTCCAGGAACATTGTTAGCAGGATTAAACGCAGCTTGTTCTACATCTTGGAAGTAGTTATCTGGATTTCTATTTAATTCAAATTCGCCAACTTCGATAAATGGATGGTCTTTCTTTAACCACATCTTTGTGAGGTCAAAAGGATTTATTTTCATTTCTTTTGCTTCTTCTTCAGACATTACTTGAATGTACATCTTCCACTTAGGGAATTTTCCCTTTTCAATTGACTCTAACAAATCTCTTTGGTGAGAATCTGGATCCATTCCCTTTACCTTTTCAGCTTCTTGGTCAGTAAGATTTTGAATACCTTGCTCGGATCTAAAGTGGAACTTAACCCATGTTCTCTCATTATTTTCATTTATTAGAGAATAAGTGTGAGAACCAAATCCGTGCATAAATCTGTAAGAAGATGGAATTCCCCTATCACTCATTGTTATAGTAACTTGAAGTAGTGATTCAGGAAGCGAAGACCAAAAGTCCCAGTTGCTGTTTGCACTTCTCATATTAGTTTTAGGGTCTCTTTTTACAACGTGGTTTAAATCGATAAATTTCATCGGATCTCTAAAGAAAAATACTGGAGTATTGTTTCCAACTAAATCCCAGTTTCCTTCTTCTGTGTAGAACTTAAGGGCAAAACCTCTTATATCCCTATCTGCATCGGCATAACCTCTTTCCCCTGCAACAAGAGAGAATCTAGCAAACATCTCTGTCTTCTTGCCAACTTCAGAGAAAATTTTTGCCTTAGTATATTTAGTAATATCATTAGTTACAATAAAAGTACCAAAAGCTCCTGAACCTTTAGCGTGCATTCTCCTTTCAGGAATAACTTCTCTATTGAAGTGAGCGTGCTTTTCAAATAGCCAAGTATCTTCAAAAACTCCAAGACCTCTTACTCCTGCAGTCATTGTATCTTGATTGTTTTCAACAGGCGCGCCAGCATCTCTTGTAATCTTTGGATTTTTTCCAGAATTGTCATTTTTACTATTTAAATTTTCTCCCAGTCCGTTTTTCATCATGGGATTATCTTTATTATTATCTTTCATAAAACACTCCTTTTATAAATCAGATTGCGTTAAACATTTACTTCTTTAAATATCTACCCTCAAAAAATATAAATATTCTTTAAGAGATGTATAGTTATACTTTTATAATTGTTTTGATTTTTATAAAAAATGACCTCTCAAGTTATTTACATAACTTCAAAGGTCCCAAATTTTTTATCATGTCAAAAATATAAAGGCTATTGGCGTAGCTAAAATTATAGATAAAAGTGTGCGTTCAAACCATATTATTAAAATATTTTTAATTGACACATTGATATCTGTCGACAATAGACAAGGTATTGACGCAGAGAAAAATAGTACTGTCGAAACGCTCATAACTGCTATTATAAATTTTGTAACAAGTGGTGCAGAAGTTATTATTAGAGTTGGCAAAAACATCTCTGCAAGTCCAATTCCTGCAGCTTTTGACGCCAACATTGGCTCAGGAATTTGAAGAAGTTTGACGAAAGGATAGAAAATATAGGCAACATAGTCAAAGACAGGTGTAAAAGTTGCTAAACAAATTCCTACAAGACCTATCGATAAAATAGAAGACATTACAGCCGTAGCCATTTTTAAACTCTCGCCCAAAAAAGCTTTCTTTAAATTTGTAGTTATTGGATCTGCTTTTTGTGCAGTATCTATCGCCTCGTTTAAAGCTCTTTTAAATAAATTTTCCTTCACAATATTATCTTCTGGAGTTTTTCCATTTAAATAAGTATCGTCCATTTTTCTAATAGGATATAATCTTGCTGTTATTGCAGTTACAATAAATGTTATTACAAGAGTTGACCAAAAATATAAATTCCAATGTTCGCCTAATTCCAAAGTATTTGAGATTATTAGCAAAAATGCTATTGAAACTGTCGAAAATCCTGTAGTGATTATCGCTGCTTCCTTTTTTGTGTAGACATTACTTTTATATAAGTCATTAGTAAGAAGCATCGCTATTGAATATCCTCCCGTAAATGAAACAACTGCATCTATTGCAGATTTTCCTGGAGTTTTCCAAATAGGTCTCATAATAGGTTCCATAAAAACTGCGACAAATTCCATTAGTCCATAATTTACTATAAATGTAAGTAAAATTAATGCAATTGGAATTATTAAACCAATTGGGACTACTAATGAATTAAATAAAAACGGTATCATGTCATCTTCAAGTAGTCTATTAGGTCCTATATTAAATACGGCCATCACTCCGACAAATATTCCCAAAAATTTAAATAGAGAAAATAAAAAATCTGCCTTTGACTCTTTAAATTTTCCAGTTACTATTGGAGCAACTCCTCCCCACAACACAATTGCCAAAGTATAATAAGGCAAAAATCCGCCGAGAACATATCTAAATAAAGTTGTCAAATGATCTATTAAAACCGCATTTTTCCCATTTATAGTTACTGGCACAAAATAGGAAAATGCCCCTATAAAAGAAAAAATTATAAACCTTAAAATTGCTCTATTTCTAGAAACTTTTTTACCTTCCATTCTCAGACCTCCTCAAATAATTAATTGCAAAAAATGAAGTTAAATCCAATGTGATATCAAAAATTTTTTCATCTACCATAAATTTCTTATTGTGCTGTGGTGCAAAATTGCCTCCGCCAACAGATATATAACATGCTGGAATTTCTTTAGAATAAAATCCAAAATCCTCTGCAGCAAGAATTGGCTCTCTTTTGTGCACAAGATCTATTGATTTATCGTCCTTTAAACTGATGTAGTCTTTAGTAATATTATAAAAGTCGTCAGTAAAAGATTTTTCATTGATTACAGATGGATATCCACTGTTAAATATTACCTCTCCACTTACACTTAAGCATTCCACTTCACACTTAACTATACTTTTAATTTTTTCTTTGATAATATCTTTTGTGCTTTCTTTTGTTGTCCTTATCATTCCTTTGATCTTAAAATCTTCAGAAATAATATTGCTCGCAACTCCACCACTTGCTTGTCCAATAGTTACTGTAGCATTTTCAAATGGATCTAATTTTGAAACAATCATATTTACTTTACTTATAATATTTGCACCTATTAGTATCGCATCGACTCCATCTTGAGGTCTTGCACTGTGAGAACTCTTGCCTTTTATAATTATTTCAAAAAATTCAGTCGTCGCTGTCCTAATTCCATAGCCATAAGATATATATCCCACATCTTCTGGCACCGAATGAAGTCCAAAAATCGCATCTACTTTGGGATTTTCTAAAACTCCTTCTTCAATCATTTTCTTTGCGCCAGCCAAAGTTTCCTCTGCCGGTTGAAATATTAATTTTACATTGCCATTAAATTCATCTTTTAATTCATTTAATATGTAGGCAACTCCCAATAAATTAGCTGTGTGAACGTCATGTCCACATGCGTGCATCACATTTTTTGTTTTAGATTTGAAATCTAAATTAGTCTCTTCGTTGATTGGAAGGGCGTCCATTTCCGCTCTAATTGCTAAAGTCTTTCCTTTATTTTTAGATTTAATATTGGCAACGACACCTGTATCCGCAATTCTCTCTATGTCATTAATGCCAATTTCTTTTAATTCTTTTACAATTAATTCAGAAGTTTTAAACTCACAAAATCCGAGCTCAGGATTTTCGTGTATATTTCTTCTAACTGAAATAACCTTATCCAAGTACTTATTTTTTAATTTGTCGATTTCATCTAATACGTCTTTCATTTAGCACCTCTATATCTTATTATCTAAGTAAATTATATAAGGTTATAGTGGCTATAATGTCAAGCACTATTTGCTTATTATAGGGATTTGTATTTCTGTAATAAAATTATTTGGATCACTGGAAAGTTTAATATCAATATCAGCAACTTCCATTGAAAAATCTCCTATTTTTAAATTTTCTCTTTTCACATAATCTAAAATCTTTAAATAACTTTTTTTGATATCTTTGTAATTTCCCTTGTGATAAATGCAGGCAAATTCACCCGCCTCTACTTTAACGGTCTTGTGAGCGACTTTATTATCCTGCAACATAAAAATTCCATTGTATAAATCGAGATTTCTCGACAATAAGTTTTCTCTATTTATTACTGTTCCGAGATTTTCAACTTTTAAATCTTTATAGCTTTTCATATCTTGATACATTTTATAAATTAAATTTTCTATTTCTCTTCGAAGTTCTAAATAAGAAAAATTTTTCTTTACCAAATATAAATTTCTCTGTTCGATAAATTTGATTTTAACTTCGCTATTTTCTTCTGATAAAAAGCACTGTTCGATTTGAAAAATTTTCTCTTTTAAAATCTTATTTAATCTCTCTAACTCCCTCATCTCATCTTCTACATTTTTATTTTTTGCACTAAGTATTTCATATAAATTATTTAAATTTTTATTTTCTTTGTATTTTATTATGTCTTTTAAAGAAACTCCTATTTCCTTTAAAAATAAAATACTTCTAAGGTCGTGTATTTGCTCCTGCAAATAATATCTATAATTATTTTCCTCTCTTCCCATGGGAGAGAACAATTTAATTGAATCATAGTACCTCAAAGTTTGAGTAGATATATTAAATATTTCCGCCATCTGGCCGATTGTATATTTCATGTTTTTCTCCTCTAAATTATTTAATAATCTTTATAAAAAAATAACTCATCGATCATATCGCAAAATCAATGAGTTATTTCATGATATTTTATCTTTTATAAAATTATAAAGTAAAGTCTAGTATTGGTCCCTCTGGAACTATTTGATTTGGATTTATCATAGTGTGAGATCTGTAGTAGTGATTCTTTATGTGATTTAGGTTTACAGTTTCTTTTACTCCATCCATATTGTAAATCTCTCTTGTATATCTCCAAAGATTTTCATAGCTTGTAAGAGCTCTCAAGTTGCACTTGAAGTGACCGAAGTAGACTGAGTCAAATCTAACTAGTGTAGTAAAAAGTCTTATGTCTGCCTCTGTAAATCTATCGCCAACTAAAAATTTGTTGTCTTTAAGTCTTTCTTCCAACATATCTAGAGTTTTAAATATATTTTTAACTTCTTTTTCATATACTGATTGTTCTGTCGCAAATCCTGCCTTGTAAACTCCGTTGTTTACATTATTATAGACAATTTCATTTATTTCGTCTATTTCTTTTCTGTACTCTTGTGGATAAAAATTGCCTTCTTTTGCTCCCAAATCATCAAATGCCTCATTAAATATTCGAATTATTTCAGACGACTCGTTATTTACAATTTTTTCTCTCTTCTTGTCATATAAAACTGGAACTGTGACTCTTCCTGTATAATTTGGGTTAGATTTAGTGTAGACTTCATATAGATATTTAAATCCGTTTACCTTATCTTCGGTTGCGCCTTCATATCCGCCAAACTCCCATCCATTTTCAAACATCAATGGACTTACTATAGACATGTCGATTAAATCTTCAAGGCCCTTTAATTTTCTCGCAATTAAAACTCTAGATGCCCAAGGACAAGCATAGGAAATGTAGAGATGATATCTTCCCTTTTCTGCTGGAAAAGTCTCTCTATCTTCAAACTTTTCTCCATCTTTTGTAATCCAATCTCTAAAAGAAGAATCTTTTCTTACAAATTTTCCACCAGTCTTCTTTGTATCATACCACTTGTCTTGCCATTTGCCTTCAACTAATAATCCCATAATTCCTCCTCGTTTATCTAAATATCCTATTTTATTTAATACCCTATTGATAAAAAGAAAAAAACTAAATCTAAATTAGAAGTTATATAGATTATTTAAATGTAGATTTATCCAACTCTCGTTCCATTTGGAACTTCTTTTTCGGGCACTGCCAAAACTGGTGTGATTTTATCTTCATAACCAATGTCAAATAACATTCCCTCTGACTCTATTCCAAAAATTTTTCTAGGCTTTAAATTCACCACAAATAAAGCTTGCTTTCCCTCAACTTCTTTTTTGGGATCATCTCTTTCTTCTTTCATTCCACATAAAATTGTCCTCTTAAAATCTTTAAAATCAACAGTAAATTTTACAAGTTTATCAGAGCCTTCAACATCTTCTACGAGTTCAATCGTTCCAACTCTTATATCAATTTTATCTAAAACATCAATGTCAATTGTATCTTTAACTTTTGCCACTTTATCTCTCCTTTTAATCTTTATATATACTTTAACACAAATTCTATTTTCTATCTCTATTGTATTTAACCGTGTTAATAGCTTAGATGTGATTAAACTTAAACCACCCGGGTATTTTAATAATGAATGTGTTTATTAAATACAAATATTACCAAAGAAAAATATTAGATTGTAAAGGAAGAGATAAATTATGAAAATAACAGCAGCTGAAGCTTTATTAAAAGAATTGAAACTTTGGGGAATTGATCACGTATACGGAATACCCGGCTCTTCCCTAAATGGTATGATGAACGCCCTTAGAAAAGAAGATGAAGATGGCGTTAAGTATATTCAAGTTAGGCACGAATCTGCAGGCGCCATGGCGGCAAGTGCAGAGTATAAATTGTCTGGCAATATCGGAGTTGCTTTTGGATCAGGCGGTCCTGGTTCAACTAATCTTACAAATGGACTTTTCGATGCGCTAATGGATGGCTCACCAATGCTTGCAATTGTCGCACAATCTGATTCAATAAATCAAAACACCCACGCATTTCAAGAAAGAGAGATGCTTCCGTTTTTCGACAGCGTTTCAGTTTACAATGCCAAAGCTGTGAATGGAGATAAAATTCCATATATGGTTAACGATGCAATAAGAACTGCCTTTGAGAAAAAAGGACCTGCAGTCTTAATACTTCACAACGACTTTATGGAAGAAGAGGTTGAATACGAACCTTCAGAAGGATCTGTAAAAGAAATCCCAAAACAAAAACATTTTGAAATTGACAAAAATAAAATTAAATCTATCGCAGAAGAAATAGTAAATGCAAAAAGGCCAATGCTATATTTGGGACTTGGAGTCAAAGGATACCAAGAAAAAGCAATTGAAGTTTCTAAAAGGTTTAACCTTCCAGTTGTAACTACTGCACCATCTATTGGAACATCTTTTCCAGCAAATCACGAAAACTTCATGGGTGCTTTTGGAAGACTAGGCACAAAACCTGCATTTGAACTAATTAATAATGCAGACCTCATAATCTTTGTCGGATCATCTCACCCATTTGCAAGATACTGGCCAAAAGATATAAAGGTAATTCAAGTGAATAGTTCGTTTAGAGAAATTGGAAGACAGCTAAAAGCTTACGACTCTATAGTTTCTGACTCCGGCGACTTCTTTGATGCACTTTTGGAAACAAATTTAAAAAGAGAAGACGACAGTTTCTTAAAAGCTGCAAGAAAAGACATGAAAGCGTGGAATGAATATTTAGAAAAACAAGCAGACAGAGAAGGCGACGTAATATATTATGAATCTGTCTTGAGAAAAGTTAAAGAATATTCAGAAAAAGACGCAATCTATACTCTTGGAATAGGAAACAACAAAGCTCACGCCATAAGAATACTTCCTCTATATGGAGATCACAAATTTACAATGTCATCTTGGTTTGCGACTTTGGGATATTCAACTCCAGCAGCAATTGGAGCATATTTAGAATATCCAGATAGACAAATATTTTCAGTAGTAGGCGACGGCGGTTTTGCAATGAATAACCAAGAGATTTTAACTCAAGCAAAATACAAAATGCCAATTATAAATGTAGTCATAACAGACCAAACCTACGGATTTATAAAACACTCACAACTCGGCGGTTTTAAAGACGAATTTGGAGTAGATATCCAAGATGCAGATTGGTCAAAAGTTGGAGAGGGCCTGGGCGCAATTTCATTTAAAGCAGATACTAAAGAAGAATTAGAAAACGCATTTAAAGAAGCCATAAAGTTAAATAAAGAAGGAAACAAAAAGCCAATTTTAATTGACGCTCACGTAGTCTATGAAGATCCACTCGACACAGCAAACATGAAACTCGACAGAAATAAATTTTCAGATAGCGAAATCGACGAATATCTAAAAGAAAATAATCTAGAAGGTCAAGTGATTTTGCAAGACTTATTGGAAAAATAAAATTATCTATAATAAAGCCAGAATAGGTCCACACCCGTTCTGGCTTTTTTATATAAACATCACTCAGATTTAAAAACTTTTCCCTGAAATATCCAAATAATTGCAACAAAAGTATAAATTAAATAAGATACAACTGTAAATTTTAGTGCAAAAATTGTCGCAATTATATATGCAATTATAGAAAATTTTGCCTTAGAATCCTTAAAAGTTCCCTTGCCAGAATTTAAATCGTAATCGCTAATTTTAATAACTTCTCTTTGCAAATAAAAATAACTGCAAGCACAGATTAAAAGAATAATTCCATAAAACATAGTCGGCCACTTTTCAAAGGGATTAAAACCAACCCACTCCGTCGCCATAGGTATAAGAGTTATAGAAAATAGCCACAATAAATTTTTCCACAAGACTTTTCTCGAAACATAGTCCAAATTGCCAAACATGTGGTGATGATTGACCCAGTATATGCCGACATATACATAACTTAAAATATACGCGAGAAAATTCGCAGAAATTCCCCTCAAAGACAAAAATTCTGGAGACTGCGGTATCTCTAATTTTAAAACCATAATCGTTATTACAATTGCCAAAACACCATCACTAAAGGCAATCATCCTGTCTTTACTCATAAATCCTCCTTACATTAAAATATATTCTAAAATTTTATTAACACTCGGCTTATCAAGTTTTTTAAATAACTAAAGTAAAGATTTCTATTTCGATTTTAATTATAATATATGCCCGTATAAAATCCGAAACCAAAGCTTTCATCTAAAAAAACAATAAAAACATTTAAAATTTTATAATTTCATGCTCCTTTTAATTATAAAAAGAAAGCACAATCCTAAAGATATTTAAATCTACTTATATATAATAAAAATCTTTTTAAAATTATATTTTAAACTGTAAAATATAATCGCACATTTTAAACTCATATACATTATATCATTCAAATAAAAAAAACAGCCCACACTAGAGCTGTTTTCCACACAAAGTTTAGTATAATCTCACTTTAGTTCTGCCCTTTTAAAAATCTTATTTGCCAATAAAGTAAATACAATAAATATTATAGCTGCACTTATTATGATAAAAATATTTTCGATATTTGATAAATTTTCATAAACAACATATCTTATCTCAATTAGAGGTAAAAAATTTAATACTTTTACTTTGTCAAATAGACCTTCTGGTTTGCCTTAGGCCATTAGAAGTGAAAAGAAAAGTATATATATCGATGATAATGTCAAAGTTTTTCCTATATCTCGACAGATAAATGCGATTAAAATGCAAACTGAATACATTGCGCTATTTAATAGCACTGAGTAAAGTATTATTTTAATAATGTGAAGTATTCCATAAAAAATATTCGTACCAAATCCAAGTATTGGTATCATTCTTATACATCCAGCGAGCGGAAAAAATATTATAAAAAGATTGTATACAATTAAATATGATATGACTTTGCTAAAAAATATATCTCCTCTCGGCTTTCCAGAATAAATATCATTATTTATAGTGCGATTTTTAAACTCTACTCCAAGTAGTGATGAAATAATTATAGTCGCAAGTATTACTATTATAGTTGAGTCAAAAGTCATTGCATCAAATATCCCCACAGCATCACTTCTATTTTTTAGATCGAGTACATAGCCATTTGCTCCAAAAACTCCCATTAAAACAACGGCCAATAAGGACAAAAGAATATTTTTATTGTGTCTAATTTGATATAAGTCTTTTTTAATCAATCTTTTCATATTTCCCCCTATTTTAAATCACATTTCTCAAAATATTTTCGTGCCACAAAATAAAAAATTATTAAGTACGCTAAAGCTACAATTATAGATTCAAAAATAGTAGTTTTATTTTCTATTAGTAGTCTCTCCTGCCCCAAAGGAAGTACGTGTGCGAGCAAAAGAGCTTTTTTAGAATTTAACAAAAATATCATCAAAAAGTACAGAGCAGTTGAAGCTACGAGAATGCCTCCCGAATTTTTTATCAAAAACGCCAAAAATGTAATCACGCTTATAAAAGAGCAATTTAAAAGAATAGTTATTAGAATTATAATTAGACCCTCAGAAAGAGAGTATTCATCTCCTAAACCTTTTGTAACCGAAAAAATAAGAATCACAATGATAGGCTGCAAAATTAAAATTAAATTTGAATAGATTAGCGTCACGAGAAACTCGACATTAAATACATCTTTTATATCGTGTCCAGATACAATATATCTATTAATCTGCCTATTCGAAAAATTTCCACCTATAAAAAGCGCAACAAATACATTTGCTACAATAAATACAAGGGACATATTGTAAAATGTTTGATATAAAGCAGTCGAGCCGTTATCTATATCACTATCGAGAAGTAAAACGGAACTAATTATAATAGAAACAATTATTAGAAATATATTTTTTCTGTCTTTTTTTAGTTGAAAAAACTCTGCTCTTAAGACATCTTTCATTTTCTTGCACCTATTTTAGTAAAAACATATTCCTCTAGAGATTCTTTTTCCCTTCTCATTTCTCTAATGTTGATTTGATTTTGGGATAGGAGTGTCGACAAAAAATCGACATCGTAAAAATTTGCAAGAGATATATAATCTTTATCCATTTTAATGGATACATCGGGATATTTATTTTTCAATATATCAAGAGCACTTTTGTTGTCGCTAGTTTCTATATAAAGATAGTCCTTTCTCTTGTTCAAAAGCTCGTCCTTGGAAATTTCTTCTATAATATTTCCACTATCTATAATGATAAAGTCTGTTGCAGTGTTTTCCAATTCACCCAGAATATGACTAGAAATCAAAAGAGTTTTTCCATTTTCCTTATTTAACTTTTCGATTAGAACTCTAAGGTCCTTAATTCCCTCTGGATCTAAGCCATTTATCGGCTCATCCCAAATAAGAAAATCTGGATCTCCAACAAGTGACATAGCTATTCCAAGTCTTTGCTTCATCCCTAAAGAAAAATTGTGAGACTTTTTATCTCCTACATCGCTAAGACCAACGAGCTCTAGTAGTTCTTCGATATTTTTATCATCATCTATGCCAAGCGCAATCTGCTGAGCCTTCAAATTTTCTTTTGCACTCATAAAAGGATATAGAGATGGCCCCTCAACCAAAGCTCCAATATTTCTTCTTGAATTTTGAATATCTTTTTTATTAGAATTTCCAAATAGCGACAAGTTGCCACTTGTGGGAAAAGCAAGACCAGTAATCATTCTTATAAATGTAGTTTTTCCCGCGCCATTTTTGCCGATAAAACCATAAACTTTTCCCCTGTGTAGTTTTAAATTGATATTATTTAAAGCAGTGCTATTCTTATACTTTTTAGTTAAATTGTTTGTTTCCAATAATACTTCTTCTGTCATTACCTTTAAAACCTCCTTTACTATCTCTAATCAAATCTAATCCTACATTATTTTAATTCGTATTAAGCCTAAAATTAAAAGTCGCAATAAGTACTTTCTTCTAAAAAAAGTGTATCCATAACCTTTAACAAGAAAATAGATTATAGAAATCGCAGTAAAATATCCAAAAGCTATAAATGATTCGCACAAAAAAGTCCCTGTCTAAAAAATATTTCCAATGTGACTTAGTAGCATTATGACAATATAATTAATCGCATCTCTTATTAAGAACTACTCTTATTCATGATTTCTACCATGCAAACCTTAGGTGTCTTTATTAAATTATTAAAATATTATATTTAATGCTTACATATTATTATAAAGATAAAGCATGTCCAATGAGCATGGCTATTGGCAAAATCAATATAAGTAATAAGTTCATTACAATAAATAATTTGTCTTTTTCCCTTATACTAAAAATTATTCCAATTAGACCTATCAAAGGACAAATAAACAAAGAAGTAAGTCCCGTCGGTTTTAGATTTGTAAAATTATTAAATAAATCTACCGGCAACAAATAAGATATAACAAATATAGCAAGCCCCAGTAGAAAAAATCCCATTCCTATCTTTCTGTTCATTTTTCCTCCTAACTTTTTAATCAAATATTTTTTATCTAAATTTTTTTATAAATACCGTCTAAGTTGCAATTAAAAATTGTCTTATTAAAATAATTTTATATCCTTTAAAATTAAATTTCAGCTAACTTTTGTGAATAAAAAAGCACTAGGACTTAAAATCCTAATGCTAATCTTTAATTTATTTTATTAATAAAACTATTGTAACTTATACCTTTAAATCTGATAAATTACGAATAAAAAATTTCAAAATTCTGACAGATTTACACAGGAGTGCGCATGTAAATTATTTATCTTAAATTACTATTCAAATCCAACTTTAAAATTTTTTTAACATTAAGCCAATAAATAATCATCATAATTATTATTGATAATAAGATTAAAAGTATATTGCTAAAATATTGGAAATTATATTCTTTCTGTGCTATATTCGTAATAAAAAACTTTGATATTTTATTTCCGACTATAACAGCCAATATTATATTTATTACTCCTAATAATATACCTTCTAAAATATAGGTTTTATAAATGTCCGTGTCGTTAGCTCCTAAACTCTTAAGAATAAGAATCTCCTTCTTTTTAGAAAGAATGTGAACTTGGATTCCGTTAATTAAAAATAACATAGATGAAAAAATAACTAAGATTCCGGAATATATAAATATTTCAAAATATTTACTCAGAAAATCATTTATATATTCATCCATTTCTCCTGTATTCATTACATGTAAACTTGGGATTTTTTCTAAAAGTTTATATAAATATGTGCTATTGGCAGTAACTCTATACACTATTTTCCTATCGCCTATAGATGACTTTATATTACTGTTAATATATCCGAATACAGACTTATTTTTACAGAATGTACTTCGTAATTTACATCACTTCCATTTAGATTTAATTTAATAATGTCACCCTTTTTAAATTTATAAAGTAAACTTAGAAAATCTGTATTAATTATTATCAAGTTCTGATTTTCTTTATCTACAGGAAATAACGTTTTATCATTTGACCAGACAATCTCTAAATCTTTAACATATTTATAATAATCAGCTCTTAATTCATTGCTAGTCGGAAATCTATTCATTATCATTCTATTTATATCTTTGCCATTAACTTTTTTAATTTGGGACTTATTAATAATATTCTTCTCAAGTATATTTATGCCGAATTTTTCTAATAATTTTTCTGTTAAATCTTCATCATTTTCATTAATTTCTATTGTATATATATCTTTATTTGATATAGGCTTTTCATTGAATTTATTTAATTTCAAATTACCCCAAGAATTTAAGAAAAATAAAATAAATACCATGGATAATATATATGCCATTGAAGAAATAGCCAAATTTTTTCTATAAATATTAAATGTTTTGAATGTTATATAATACTTTTTTTTAAAAAGTCTTCTAATTTGAGATAATAACAGATACATCAATTTTATAATTGTATAAATTAAAAACAACATTAACATAATTCTTAGTGTTATAAATATTCCATTTATAGAATTTAATAATATACAAGACAATATATTGAAAGGGATTAATATAAAAGCTAAACTTCTAAACATATAAGCTCTATTTTTAATTGATAAATGTTCTTTTCTAAAAACTGTAATTAATGGTACATTTGAAATTATATCCATTGGTATTAATGAAGAAATAACAATACCAACTACGATAGGAATAACAAGTCCAATTATTTTAATAACAAAATAAGAACTTCCTATATTGCTTTTTCCAAATAAAAAATTACTAATATTATTGTAGCAATAAATGCTAATTGGTAAAGATACAGCGATAGAGATTATAGCAATACTAATTGCTTCAACAAAAGCTAATAAGACTATCTGTTTTTTTCTAAGTCCTAAAACTTTAA
>JASBZH010000011.1 GCA_029983555.1 Peptoniphilus sp.
TTCTTGGCCAAGCGGCCTTGAGCGGTCCGATTGTCATACTTTTTCGACTGTCAGTGTGTTTTTATTTATTATTGTTTAAGTTTTTCTCTTAAATTTAGGTATTTACTCCTTCACCACTAGATCCTTTAAAGACCTAACAGAAATCTTTGATTTCGTCGTAGGTCTTATACTGTAAGTGCGACTTCAGAAAATTCTTTCGAATTTTCTTTCGCTCAGGATGACGTGAGTAGAGATTTTCTCTTTAGATTGGGTATTCTCCACCAAAGTTTTAGATACCTTAAAGACCTAACAGAAATCTTTGATTTCGTTATAGGTCTTATACTGTAAGTACGACTGCGCTCGGGATGACGGGGTGAGAAAATTTTCTTTCGCTCAGGATGACAGATGGAAGGAAGTCTTATGTGTTTACGCTCTGGATGACGAAGTGGAGAGAACTCTTATATTTCTACACTTAAGATGACGAAGTAAATGAACTTCGCTATATATAAGCTCACTCTGTGACTATAATTTTAGGCAAGAAAAAAGTATGGCAAGAGGACGTTCCTTGGCCAAGCGGCCTCGAGCGGTCCGATTGTCATACTTTTTCGACTGTCGTTTGTTTTTGGTTATTTTTGTTTAATTTTTTCTCTTAGATTTAGGTATTTACTCCTTCACCACTAGATCCTTCGACTTCAGAAAATTCTTTTGAATTTTCTTTCGCTCAGGATGACGGATGTAAGGAAGTCTTATGTGTTTACGCTCGGGATGACGAAGTGGAGAGAACTCTTATATTTCTACACTTGAGATGACGAAGTAAATTAACTTTGTTATATATAAGCTCACTATTTGACTACGATTTTAGACAAGAAAAAAGCATGACAAAAGGACGTTTTTTGGCCAAGCGGCCTCGAGCGGTCCGATTGTCATACTTTTTCGACTGTCAGTTTGTTTTTGGTTATTTTTGTTTAATTTTTTCTCTTAGATTTAGGTATTTACTCCTTCACCACTAGATCCTTCGACTTCAGAAAATTCTTTTGAATTTTCTTTCGCTCAGGATGACGTGAGTAGAGATTTTCTCTTTAGATTGGGTATTCTCCACCAAAGTTTTAGATCCCTTAAAGACCTAACAGAAATTTTTGATTTCGTTATAGGTCTTATACTGTAAGTGCGACTGCGCTCGGGATGACGGATTGGAAAAATATTTTCAATTTCTATACTTACTCTATAACTATAATTTTAGGCAAGAAAAAAGTATGACAAGAGGACGTTCCTTGGCCAAGCGGCCTCGAGCGGTCCTTTTGTCATACTTTTTCGACTGTCGTTTGTTTTTGGTTATTTTTGTTTAATTTTTCCTCTTAGATTTAGGTATTTACTCCTTAACCACTAGATCCTTCGACTTCAGAAAATTCTTTCGAATTTTCTTTCGCTCAGGATGACGGATGAAAGGATGTCTTATATTTTTACACTTGAGTTGATGAAGTAAATGAACTTTGTTATATATAAGCTCACTATTTGACTACGATTTTAGGCAAGAAAAAAGTATGACAAGAGGACGTTACTTGGCCAAGCGGCCTCGAGCGGTCCGATTGTTATACTTTTTCGACTGTCGTTTTGTTTTTGGTTATTTTTGTTTAAGTTTTCTCTTAGATTTAGGTATTTACTCCTTAACCACTAGATCCTTCGACTTCAGAAAATTCTTTCGAATTTTCTTTCGCTCAGGATGACGGATGAAAGGATGTCTTATGTGTTTACGCTTGGGATGACGGATGAAAAAAATTTATCGCTTGGGATGACGAAGCAAAACTTAATTCTTAAAGCTGTGGACTGGCGCTGGTATTTTTCCACCTCTATTTGCAAATACGTCGCAATTTCCCTCATGCACTGGCATTATTGGTGCTGATCCCAAAAGTCCTCCAAAATGCGCCTCTTCATTTACACCTTTTCCTATTACTGGAATAATTCTAACTGCAGTAGTCTTGCTATTTATTATTCCAATCATAGCTTCGTCTGCAATCATGGCAGTTATTGTTGATGCTTTTGTGTCGCCTGGTATTGCAATCATGTCAAGTCCAACTGAACAAACTGAAGTCATCGCTTCTAATTTATCTAGTGTAATTTTTCCACTTCTTGCTGCAGCAATCATTCCCTCATCTTCACTTACTGGTATAAATGCTCCGCTAAGTCCTCCTACATGGTTTGATGCCATAATTCCACCTTTTTTGACAGCGTCATTTAAAAGTGCAAGGGCAGCTGTAGTTCCATGTCCTCCTACTGTTTCAATTCCCATCTCTTCTAAAATTCTCGCAACGGAGTCTCCAATTGCAGGTGTCGGTGCAAGTGATAGGTCGATAGTTCCAAACGGAACTCTAATTTCTTTTGCAACTTCTCCACCAATTAGCTCTCCAAGTCTTGTTATTTTAAAAGCAGTCTTTTTTATTGTTTCTGAAAGTACATTAAAGTCTTTGTCCCTAACTTTTTCAATTGCATATTTTACTACGCCTGGACCAGATACTCCAACGTGAAGTACGACATCTCCCATTCCAACTCCATGGAATGCTCCTGCCATAAATGGATTGTCCTCAACTGCATTTGCAAATATTACTAGCTTTGCACATCCGATTGAGTCTTTGTCTTTAGTCTTTTTTGCAGTCTCAAGTACTATTTCGCCCATTAGTTTTGCTGCATCCATATTAAGTCCCATCTTTGTATTTCCAACATTTATTGATGAGCAAACATAATCTGTGGTTGCAAGTGCCTCTGGAATTGAACGAATTAATTTTTCATCGGACTCTGTCATTTTGCCTTGAACGAGTGCCGAAAATCCTCCAATAAAGTCTACTCCAATTTCTTTTGCGGCTTTATCGAGTGTCTTTGCATATTCTACATAGTCATCGTCACCAGATGCGCTAGCAATAAGTGATATTGGTGTAACTGAAACTCTCTTATTTACAATCTCTACTCCATATTTTTTGCCAACTTCATCGGCTTTTTTGACCAAGTCTTTTCCGAGTGTCGTAATTTTTTTGTATATATTTTCGCGCGTCTTTTCTCCGTTTCTGTCGATGCAATCAAGTAAAGAAATTCCAAGAGTCACAGCTCTTATGTCGAGATTTTCTTCATCGAGCATACGGACAGTTTCTAGTATTCTTTGTTTATCCATATTATTCTCCAATTATATTTGATGCATCTTGTCGAATATTCCTTGGTGTTGAACTCTTATTGAAAGTCCAAGCTCTTCGCCTAGTTTTTCGTAAGCATCGACAACTTCTTGAAATTCTGCGTTCATTTTTGATAAGTCAACTACTACAATCATTGTAAAATAATTGTCCAAGATAGTTTGAGTTATATCTACGATATTTAGGTTAAACTCAACCATCTTTTTTACAACTTCATATACAATTCCGATTTGGTCGATACCTATTACTGTTATTACTGCTCGCATAAAGCACCTCCATAAAAATTACTACTATTATACCATAGTTTAGTGCACTATGGGGATCGCTTTATTTTATAAAAGTTATTTTAAAATAACAAAAAAGATCGGAATTATCCGACCTTTTGTGCTTTATTTTTAGACCAATGCCTTGTTTATTTTTTCTGTCTTGGGCTCTTTTGTCTCTTCTTTTGAGATTATATCTTTAACTTTCATAAGTCTTGTGATATTTGCCCTCTCATTTTCGTCAAGTCTCGATCTTATATATTTAATTGTGTCTTCCAAATCTGGTATTGTCTTGTATTCCAAGGCGTTAACTCTTCTTCTTGTCTTTTCGATTTCATCTGCCATAAGTTGTGCAGATTTTTCTTTTTGTGCAAGTTCCAAAAGCTCGTCCATAACTTCAGTTAAGTTTTCAATTGCCTCGTCGAGATCTGCCGTTGTATTGGCATATCCATAAGGATATCTGGACGCCTCTTCTGAAATTTTTTCTGTTTTAAATTTCATTTCTGGAACATTTACAGACATTACATTTTTAATATTTATATCTACAAGAGTTTTCATAGTTGGAAGTGCCACTGCCTCTTCAAGCATTTGTGGACTCATAGATGCTGAAGCCATCAAAAATGCTTTAAAGGCATCTTTTAATTTCTCTTCAACTTCTTCTCTTAACTTTTTATTTTCTTTAATGAGATTTATAAACTGTCTCATAAGTTCGTCTTGCTTGTCTTTTAGAAGTTTGTGACCTCTAGTTGAGGTATCGAGCCTGCCTTTTAATATAGTCAGGTTCATTCTTGTGGGATTTATATTTAGTCTAGCCATTATAATCCCTCGTTTTCTGTTTCTTCCTCAATTTTTTCTGTTTCTTCTAAATCGTCACTGTCTTTTTTATCTTCGTCATACTTTTTATTTTCTTTGTAGTATCTTTCGATTAAGCCATCGTCAATTCTCTTTAGTTCTCTCTTTGGTATTAATCCAAGAAGATCCCAACCAATGTCTAAAGTTTCTTCGATAGACCTATTTGTTTGGAAACCTTGAGATACATATTTCTCTTCAAATTTTTCTGCAAATTTTGCAAATGCCTTGTCAGTTTCAGTAAGAGCTGTTTCACCTAGAATTGCTGACAATTCTTTTGCCTCTTTACCTGCAGTATATGCTGCATAAATTTGGTTCATTGTATCTGCGTGGTCTTCACGAGTCTTTCCATCTCCAATACCCTTATCCTTAAGTCTTGATAGTGATGGTATCGCATTAATTGGTGGCTCAAGTCCTTGTTTATAAAGTTCTGTCGAAAGAATTATTTGTCCCTCTGTAATGTATCCTGTAAGGTCAGGAATTGGGTGAGTGATGTCGCCCTCAGGCATTGTCAAAATTGGAATTTGTGTTATTGATCCATTTCTGCCCTTAATTTTTCCTGCTCTTTCATATATTCCTGCAAGGTCAGTATATAAATAACCTGGATAACCACGTCTACCTGGAACTTCTTTTCTCGCTGCTGATACTTCACGAAGTGCCTCTGCATAATTTGTCATGTCTGTCAAAATTACAAGAACATGTTTGTCCTGCTCAAACGCCAAATATTCTGCACAAGTAAGCGCCATCTTTGGTGTTGCAAGTCTTTCTATCGCAGGGTCATCGGCAAGATTTATGAAAAGTACAGATCTATCGATAGCGCCTGTCTGTGTCAAGTCGTCTATAAAGTACTGTGCCTCTTCAAATGTGATACCCATTGCTGCAAATACTACGGCGAAATCTCCACCAGATAAAACTGTAGCTTGTCTTGCAATTTGTGCCGCAAGTTCGTTGTGTGGAAGACCTGCTGCAGAGAATATTGGAAGTTTTTGTCCCCTTACAAGAGTGTTAAGCCCATCGATTACAGAAATTCCTGTTTGGATAAATTCTGATGGGAAGTCTCTTGATACTGGATTAATAGCAGTACCATTTATATCTATTTTTTCTTTTGGTATTATTTTTGGTCCACCATCTATTGGAGCACCAAGTCCGTCAAAGACCCTTCCAATCATGTCAGGAGAAACTCCAAGTTCTAGTGGCTTTCCTAAAAATCTTACATTTGTATCTTTTAAGTTAATTCCACTTGAACCTTCAAAAATTTGTACCATGGCCTTGTCGCCTTCTATTTCGATTACACGACCACGTCTTCTCTCTCCAGTTTGAAGCTCAATATCTACAAGCTCTTCGTAGGTAACTCCTTCGACACCTTCTACAGCCATAAGAGGGCCAACTACTTCTGTGACTGATTTATATTCTTTAAGCATCTTCTTCGGCACCTCCTACTTCTAAATTTTTAAGTGATTCATCTATTTCTTCTTTAACTTTGTCAATTTCTTCTAATTTTTCATTGTCGACGTATTTCATTCTAGCAATTCTCTCTTTTACATCAAGGCCTTCTATTTCATTGAAATATACTCCCTTGTCCAAAGCTTCAAGAGATTTGTCATAGAAATAAAGAATTGTGTCTAACATCTTGTATTGTTTTTCAAGTGGACAGTATGTGTCTACGTCGTGGAAGGCATTTTGTTGCAAAAAGTCTTCTCTTATAGACTTTGTGATGTCAAGTTTTAGCTGATCACTTTCAGATAATGTGTCACGTCCAACTAAACGCACAACTTCAAGTAGAGAAGTTTCTTCTTGCAAGAGAGCCATAGCTCTTTTTCTATTTTTAGAAAAACCTTCTTCTACATTTTCATCTAAATATTTATCTATTTTTGTTTGATATAGTGAATATGAATCTATCCAGTTAATTGCTGGGAAGTGACGTTGATAAGAAAGGTCGTAGTCTAACTTCCAGAATATTTTTACAATTCTAAGTGTATTTTGTGTAACTGGTTCAGAAATATCTCCACCTGGAGGTGATACTGCACCAATTACAGATAGAGCTCCTTCTTTTTCTTCACTTCCATTTACTATTACACGTCCTGCCCTTTCGTAGAACTCTGCAATTCTTGATGCAAGATATGCTGGATAACCCTCATCACCAGGCATTTCTTCCAAACGTCCACTCATTTCACGAAGAGCCTCTGCCCAACGTGATGTTGAGTCTGCCATCATGGCTACAGAATATCCCATGTCTCTAAAATATTCAGAAATAGTAATTCCTGTATAAATTGACGCCTCACGTGCTGCTACTGGCATGTTTGAAGTGTTTGCAATTAAAACTGTTCTCTCCATTATAGATTTTCCAGTGTTTGGATCAATAAGTTCTGGAAATTCCATAAGTACATCAGTCATTTCGTTTCCACGTTCGCCGCATCCTACATACACTACGATTTGTGCATCTGCCCATTTAGCAAGTTGGTGTTGAACTACAGTCTTTCCTGAACCAAATGGTCCCGGTATTGCTGCTGTTCCTCCCTTAGTGATTGGGAAGAATGTGTCTATAACTCTTTGCCCTGTAATTAGTGGTGCCTTTGGGTCAATCTTTTTGGCAAAAGGTCTTCCTCGTCTTACTGGCCACTTTTGCATCATCATAAGTTCTTTGTCGCCGTCTTTTGTTTCTATTACGGCTACTGTATCAGTTACTGTGAAGGATCCACTTTCGATACTTTTAAGTTTTCCTTCTATTCCATTTGGAACCATGATTTTGTGTGTAACGACTGCAGTTTCCTCAACTGTTCCTATAATATCGCCGCTAACTAAATTGTCGCCAACATTTGCAACTGGTACAAATTCCCATTTCTTTTCTCTATTTAAAGGGTTTACTGTAACTCCTCTTTTTAAAAAGTCTCCGGCTGCATCTTTTAAAATTTCAAGAGGTCTTTGAATTCCATCAAACATCTCTTGAAGCATTCCAGGTCCAAGTTCAACAGAAAGAGGTGCTCCAGTAGTATAAACGTCGTCTCCAGGTCCAATTCCAGTTGTCTCTTCATAAACCTGAATGGAAGCTTTATCCCCTCTCATCTCTATAACTTCGCCTATTAATTTATCCTTAGATACTTCAACCACGTCGTAGACATTGGCATTTTCCATGCCCTCAGCTACTACAAGTGGTCCGGATACTTTAATTATCTTTCCTGATTTCAATAAAGCTCCTCCTTAAATTATATTAGCTCCTACTGCTTTTTCTACATTTTTGTTTAATTTTTCCATTCCAATTCCAAGACTGCCCTTGTTTGACGGAATTAAAATAATTGCGGGTACGAGTTTTTCGTCATATCTTTCGACAGTGTTTGGAATTTTAGCAGCTAGCTCTTCTGTAATAAATATTACTCCATAGTCTTCTTTTGCAAGCCTATCTACAGTAGATCTCGCGTGATTCTTTTCATAAGATACAAATACATCGACTCCTACTGCTTTAAAGGAAAGGGCTGAGTCTTTATCTCCGATTACTGCAATTTTATACATAATTATCACGCAACTTTCCTCTGATAAATTCTTTGTCTAAGCCGTTTAATTTTGAAACCAAAATTATTCTCAAATTTTTGATTTCCATTTCTTTTGCCAATGCATAGGCAAAAATAACTTCTGGACCAAAGGTAATATACTTTACTTCCTTAATTAAATCCATAAAGAAATTGTCCATCTCAAGTTCAAAATCTGAAAGAGTTCCCTTTTCTTTATAATCTTCAAGGCCTTTTTTGACATACTTAAAAACTTCAAGCTTTTTAATAGTTTCACTCTCTAATACATCCGCCTTCAAAAGATAGTAATAGGAGTCTTTAGTTATATTGCCTCCGTCAATTAAAACTTTTGACAAAAATTCACTGCCCTCACCTTGTGCCTTTACTCTAAGAAGAGTCCTTATATTAGTAAAATCAATTAGATTTTTGGCATATCTCACAAATAAATCTACTTTTGACTCTTCTGCAATTTGAAGTAAATCTTTAAAATATTCTTTGTCAAAGTAGACATCTATTATTTGTGGATTATCTGTATCTTCATAAAGTTCTCTTGCTTTTAAAAGCATAATTTCGTATTTATCGTTTGAAGAATCTTTTTGGAATACTTCTCTATATCTCTTTACGTCAAAATCATTTATGTCAATTATTATATTGTTAAAGTCTTCTTTTTGAATTTCTTCTTTGACCAACACTTTTAAATTGTGATAAAAGTATTTTAAACTGACCATGTCCACTGGCTCAGGTTCTGGTGAAAGCTCATAAAGATTTTTATAAGTTTTTTCAAGCTCTTTTGAGAGCATCTCTTCATAATTTGTAGGAGATGTAAGTTTATTTAAATACTCATTATAAGCTGTATCTGATAAAGCTCTAAGGGCATCTTCCAGGCTTTCTTGTTCAGCAAGCCTCATAAAATTTTCATTTTTTAGAAGCTTTTTTTCCTGGATTCTTGTGCGAGTTGAACTTTGGATAAATTTATTTCTATCCATAACTTACCTCCTAATCCTTAAAGAGTTCTTCTGCTAAAAATTGTTCTAAATCCTCTCTTGAAGATTCGAGCACAGATTTAAAATCACCATTATAAAGGACATTGTCCTTGTGAAGTTTAAATCCATTATCCACATCTCTATCTGAAATTTTAACTTTAATATCAGATGCCTTTACAGCTTCTCTGTATCTATTTGGAACATCTAGCTCGTCATTTTCAGTGAGATTTACATTTTTTAAATTATTTTTTATATAAGATATAAAATCTTTGTCGTCTAAATTTTCAAGTTCTTTTAAAACTTCATTTAAAAGTTCTTCAATTTTATCCTGCTTGGCTTTAATTATCATATCTCTGGCTTTTAGCTTTGCTTGAGATGATGAGCGTGAAAGAATATTATTTCTCTCTTCGCGAGTGTCTCTTAATATTTTGGAAGCATCTTTTCTGCCCTTTACTTTTCCACTTTCAATTATTTCATCTCGCTTTTTTTCTGCCTCTTTTATGATAACATCTGCCTTTTTTTCAGCATCGTCTGTAATTTTAGCTAATATGTTATCTAAACCTTTCATAATATCACCTATTATGCTCTAAATAGGATAAAGAATGAAATCGCGAAAGCTAGAATTGCATAAAGCTCAACCATTACTGCAAAGATGATACCTTTTGCTTGTTGTTCTTCGTTTTTAGCTAAGATATTGATACCTGCAACAGATACTTTACCTTGTGCTATACCAGATATTAATCCTGCAAGACCAATAACTGCTCCACTTGCCATGTACATAAATCCTGAATCTACAGGTGTATCAACTGATAATCTAAACAAAATAAATAGACCAATTACAAATCCGTAAAGACCTTGTGTACCTGGTAGAAGTTGAAGAACTAGAGATTTACCAAACTTTTCTGGTTCATCTATTACAACTCCTGCGGCAGCTTCCCCTGCCATTCCAACTCCCTTGGCAGATCCAGCACCTGCAAGTGCAACTGCTAAAAATATTCCAATTGATCCCATCATTAATCCGCCATATTGTGACATTAACTCATTAAACATATTTTCCTCCTAGTTTATATTAAAATAATCTGATTTTTCTATCATCTTCTTGAAAGGTATTCCTCCACCTTCATAGAACTTGTTAAACATTTCTACATAAGTAAGCCTTGCTGTGTGAACATAAGCTGACAAGTAGCATAGAAATGCGTTAAATAATTGAAATGCTACAAATACAACTATCGCAAAAATCTTGCCTAAAATTCCTGATCCAAATAGCATTCCTGCAATCATATTAATTGCAAGTCCTAAGAAAGATCCTGAAAGTACAAGTGCCATAAGTCTTAAGTAAGAAACAAAGTCTCCCAAATAAGATGTTATGCCGTATAGAGAATAAACTCCCCATCCAATTTTTGCACCAGTGGATTTTTGATCACGACCACCAGTTGCTACAATTCCTATCATTCCAAGTATCATAACAGTCAAGAACACTTTTTTATAAGGTGCTAGTACTTCTATTGGTCCTCCAAGTAGAAAACCAATAATTCCAAGAAGTGCCATGTACCAAAATCCAACATCGTAGAGTGCATCTTTTGGCTTGCCATCTCTAATATTCATATACGCCTTGATTCCAAGGGCAAAGAAAATATGAATACCACCGAGAATAAGCGATATAATTACCAGTAAAGTTGAGTCTTCTGCTGGATCAATCAAACTTGGAAGTTCTATAACTCCTCCAAAGAATGAACCAAATATCACTCCAAATATAATTGTGGATATTGATAGATAATTAAAGAATTTAACAAATCTTCTCGTAGAATCTGTCAAGTTAAAAGATTTAAGTGCAATTAGTGTTGCTAAAAATACGAGAAGCCCATATCCAAAATCTCCGACCATTATTCCTGCAAATACAAAATAAAATGGTGCAAAGAATGGAGTCGGGTCAATTTCATTGTATTTAGGCATTGCATACATCTCTGTCATTAGCTCAAAAGGTTTTACAAAAGAATTGTTTTTTAATAAAATTGGAACTTCTTTTGAATCTCTTTTTGCATCTTCTGCGCTTAGATAATAATTTTCGCCACAGACTTTTTGAATTTCAGATTCAAACTCTTTTAACTTGCTCTCTGGCACATAACCTTCGATTAAATCAAGTTCAGTTGTCTTTAAGAATTTTTCTTCAGACATAATCTTGATCTTTTCGTTGCGATAAAATTCATAAGTTATTTTAAAGTCGTCTAAATACTTTACATATTTTTTTAAATTGTCGTCAATCTGTTTATTTTCTTCAAAAAGAGCCTCTTTAGTCTCTTCATAAGATTTAATTTCTTCTACTACAGTCCCCTTGGCCTTTATATTTACATTTGTAAATCCATAAGTGGTCAAGAGCTTTTTAATATCCTCTTTGATGGATGAGTCCAATATAATTAAATAATAGTAGTAATTTTTATCTTGTGAAATTCTGTCGACATAAGAAAGCTCATATTTCGATATTTCCTCTTCAAATTCAAGAGCGTATTTAGATGAAATAGTTCCTGTGTAAACATTTACAGATCTTATACTCTCTAGCTCACTTACAGGAGACTCCAAACTCTTCCAAGGTTCTAGTTCTAAAATCTTAGAGTCAATGTTTTGAACAGTCGCCTTGTTTTTGTCTTTCTTTGCTAATAGATCTTTAATCTCTTTATCTATCTTTTCAAAGGGAAAGTTCAAGGCTTTTTCTTCTAAGCTCTCTAAGCTTATGTTTTCTACGCCCTCTTTTAAACTTTTGATCAAACTCTCTTTTTCTTTTAGCTCTTCCAATAGATCAATATCATCTTTAGATCTCTTAATCTTAGAATCGATCTCCATAAGTTCTTCAGATGACCTAGGTCTTGTAAATTCTTCTTCATCAATATCATCAAAGTCAGTCTCTACAAGATGGACATAATTAAACTTTTGAAATCTATCTAAAAGTTTTCTTCTTTCATCATCAAAAGTAAAGAGGTTAAATTTTTTCATATTAACTATTGCCATTATTATTCACAATCCTCTCTACCACTGATTTTATCGCATCGCGCGCCCTATCATCTGAGAAATTAAAGGATTTATCTATCTCTTTTTTAGCTTCATTTAAAATGGGCTCGCTATTTTTCGCGCCCGTCTCTTTAGCTTTTTTGATAATATTTGCACGATTCTTTTTGGCCTTTTCGATAAGTGAATCGTAGGCCTCTTTGGCATCGACCTTAGCACTTTCAATAATCTCAGTAGATTTTGAATTTGCGTCATCAATGATTTTCTTAGCATCTGCTTCGGAGTCCTTAACTCTTCTTACAGCATCTGTTGACACCAAATCACCCCCCAATATAGAACTAAATTAATTATATCACTAATATATAGTTAATAATACAATATCCGTAAAACTTATTACTATAGTAAATTAATAATTACTAAACGTGATATAAAAATAAAATAATGATTTTTTAAATCATCGATGTTTGATTTATACCCAAATAATTAACGTTTTACTTACAAAATGTAAATCGAATTGAATTTCATCAAAACTATTTATTTTTAGTCTTTAAATTTAAAGCTTTAAAAGATTTTTTTTAAAATACTGAGTTCTTGGAAATTTATTATAAATATCTGCACAAAATTATTAAAACAATTCACACTAAAATTTGGGGTATAAAAAATCCCCACAAATAGTGGGGGCATTATCTAAATTATTTATTTTTTCTATTTTCTCGAGATTTATCTAGCGGCATAAATTTCTTTTCTTTTTCTATTACTTCTCTTTTTATTTCTACAACTTTTACTCCATCCTCAGTTCCCATATCTAGAATAACTTCTCCATCAGGTGCAACAACTAGTGAATGTGAGTAGGCATTTTTAGAAAGATCATCGTCTCTTGCTATTGCAGGCGAAATAAAGTAGGATTGATTGTCTATGGCCCTTGCTCTATTCAAAACGTGAAAGGCCTTTTCTCCAGTTTTAATTGAAAAAGTTGAAGGAACAAAGAAAACTTCCGCTCCAAGATTTTTCATGCTCTCAAATAATTCAAAAAATCTAAGGTCAAAACAAATTGCAAGTCCAAAATTTCCAAATTCTGTCTCAAAAAGTCCAAGCCTTTTGCCAGAGCTTATTGTATCGGATTCAGAAAAACCCTCAATGTCAAATAGGTGAATCTTTGAATAGGAATAAATTTCTTCTCCTTCTCTATTAAAGACGAAAGATTTGTTGTAAATTTTGTCGCCATTTTTAATTGGAATAGATCCTCCAACTAAATATACTCCGTTTTCTCTTGCGGCTTTTGACATCTTTTCATAAGTTTTGCCCTTTTCTTCTTCGGCGAATTTTGGAAAATATGAATTTTGATAAGGACAGTTCCACATTTCCGGAAGGGCAACTATGCCTGCACCAAGTTCTTTTGCTTTTTTTACACTTTCTTCCATCTTTTTGATGTTAACATCTTTATCTCCCGTAGCACCTAGTTGCACTACTCCTACATTAAAATCCTTCATTTTTCCTCCTTAAACTATATTAAAAAATCCCAATACTAAAATCAAAGTTCCGAGTATTATTCTGTAAATTCCAAAAGGAATAAAGTCGTGTTTTCTAATATACCCTAAAAATTTTCTAATAACCACAATTGCAACAATATAAGAAATTACTCCGCCAAGAACAATTAAAATCCACTCAAAAGCGCTAAAAGAAAATCCCATTTTTATTATCTTAAGTGCAGTTGCCCCAATCATAGTTGGCACTGCCAAGTAAAATGA
Organism: Peptoniphilus sp.; assembly: GCA_029983555.1. Lineage (GTDB taxonomy): Bacteria > Bacillota > Clostridia > Tissierellales > Peptoniphilaceae > Peptoniphilus_A. The sequence continues at coordinate 13,502 of JASBZH010000011.1, forward strand.
AAACTTAGCCGCACTAGTTCTAGAACATCCAACAAGCATTGCTCCAATAATTGTCGCAGCTGAGCGTGAAGTTCCAGGAACCATTGCAAGGCATTGGAAAAATCCTATAGCAAGAGCAGTTTTTAAACTTATATCGTCAAGAGTCTCGTATTTAAAAACTCTATTACTATTTCTTTTTTCCATAATTATTATAATAATTCCGTAAAATACTAGAGCAATGGAAACTGTAGTTGTGTTAAAGAGATATGCGTCGATTAAATCATCGAAAAGAAATCCCAAAACTGCTGCAGGAAGAAATCCAATAATTATTTTTGCAATAAGCCTCATAGTAGCCATATCTCTAAACTTAAATTTTTCTTTAAAACTTAGAGAATTAAATTTTTCTTCTCCAATTTCTGGCACAAGCTTTTCTTTTGCAATTGGATTTATATCGTAAAAATATAAATACACTACAGCTAGAATTGCACCGAGCTGTATAATTACATTAAAAGCATTCGAAAAAGCCTTAGGCTCAAGTGTAATAAAAGAATTTGCTATAATTAAATGTCCTGTCGAAGACACGGGCAAAAACTCTGTAAGTCCCTCTATAATTCCAAGTATAATAACTTTTAAAATATCTATCATATCGACCTCCAGACTTTATTATAACATTTTTTTGATTTTATTTTATCCCTTTAGGTCATATTTATGAGGGCATAAAAAAAGAGTTTCAACAAAGTCAAAACTCTCTAATCTCAAATATTTAAAAATTCCTTTTCAACAATTTCTGTAAGTTTTTCGATGGCCTCGTCTTCATCAACACCATCTGCATGAATTGTAATCTCTTCTCCGACAAATGCGCCTAAGCTCATTATTCCAATAATTGATTTGCCGTTTACCTTCTCTTCATGTGCCTCTAAATTAATGTCTGCTGTAAATTTATTTGCTTCTCTTACAAATAAAGCCGCTGCTCTTGCGTGGAGTCCGTCTTCATTGTTTAGTACAACTGATTTACTTTTCATTAATATCACCCCTTAGATTATCTGCGATTCTTTTTATTTTTTTAAATCTATAATTTACTGTTGATTTTGAAACTTTCGGATCTAGAATATTTGCAATATCTTTTAAACTAAGATATCTGTCATTTAGCCTAATCTTTGCAAGTTCCCTCAAATCATCATCTAATTTTTCTATTCCCAGTCTCTTATCAATAATTTTAATATCTTCTATTTGATCATAAGAAGACTTGACAGTTTTGGATAAATTTGCCGTCTCGCAATTGACGATTCGGTTTACATTATTCCTCATGTCCTTAAGTACACGAATATTTTCAAACTCAAGCATAGACCTGTAAGCGCCAATAATTGAAAGCAGGTCGCTTATCTGCTCTGCCTCTTTAAGATAGACAACATATTTATCTTTTCTTTTTATTACTTTTGAATAGAGTCCAAAATAATTTATCATCTCCTGCAAAAATTCTGCATTCTCTTCATTTTCAGAGACAAATTCCAAATGATAATTTCTTTCTGGATTTGAAACAGAGCCTGAACCTAAAAATGCACCTCTTATATAGGCTTTCTTTTCCTTGGAGCTATCCGTCAGTTCCCTTGGCGAATAATTTATAGTAAATACGTTTTCATCTTGAGTATATTTTAACTCATCTAAGAGCAGTCTGCAAGACTCATTATCATCAAGATTAATAATGTATAAGTTTTTATTTAGTTGTTTGGATTTTACATTGCTAACATAAGCATTAAACCCAAAGGTTCTCCTTAAAAAAGTAAAGACTCTTCTTGCTGTGGGCGCATTTTCTGTAACATACTCAAGTCTTATTCCGCCACTATTGTAATACATAGTTGCACACATTGGAGTAAGTCCTGAAAGTTCAGAAAGAATGAAATTTCTTTCGTCAACTTTTAATTTGGCAACTTCGTCTTTTACCTGAGAAGAAAAGCTCATAAAATCACCTCAACATCTTCACAATAATTTTACACTCATTATAAATAAAATACTCAGTGAAAACAATTATATCTATTATAACAGATTTTTTGATCTTTTCATTAAATTTTAACAATTTTTTACATAAAAATAATGTATTTTTTTATTTTATTTCTCATTGTGGATTTTATATCAAATAATGAAAAAAAATTGCATAAAAAAAGTTCGGAAAACTTTTACCGAACTTTTTTCTCCTTAAATTATTTAGTTTCTTTTTTATTGTTTTCTGTATTTTTTTGTTCGCTTGCTTGTTTATCCTTAGCTTGATTATTTTTAGCGTCATTTGACTTTTCTTGTTCTGCTGCCTTTGGCTTTTCAAGAACTCCATAGTTTTTAAATTCTTCTGGAAGTTTTACTTCATCCTTTGTGTCAGCATAAACTTTAATTTTTGCTTTCTTTTGTAAATCTTTGATGTAGTCGCCAAATTTTTCTTGTTGAACTTTTTGTTCAATTTGAGGTTTTACATCTTTAAAATCAAGTTGTTTTTTATCTTCAAGCTTAATTACATGGTAACCGTAATTAGTTTGGATAGGTTCAGATATTTCTCCAACTTTTAATTTTGCAATAGCTTTGTCAAATTCTGGAACCATTTGTCCGCTTGTAAATTCACCAAGTTCACCGCCGTTATCTTTAGTGCCTGGGTCCATTGATTTTTCTTTTGCAACTTTAGCAAAATCTGCACCTTTTTTAATATCTTTTCTAATTAGATTTGCTTCTTTTAAGTCAGATACTAAAATGTGAGATGCTTTAGCCTTGAAGAAAGAATCTTTGTTGCTTTCGTAATATTTTTTAAGCTCATCTTCAGTTGGCTTTAACTCTTCTAATTTCTTTTGAGTATATTCGCTAGTTAACTTTTGCTTTTTAATATTTTCCTTTAAGAAATCTTCAGGTAAATTGTTTTGTTTTAAAAGTGCTTGGAAAGATTCTTCTCCACCAAGTTGCTCTTTCATTGCATTTATCTCTTTATCTGCATCTGCATCAGTAACTTCGATACCCATCTTTTCTGCATCTTGCTTTATCATTTCTGTTTCAGTAAGGTCTTGGATAGCTTGTTCTCTAAGTAACTCATCTGTAGTTTTTCCAGAATTTGGTTCAGTTTGATCCAAAACTTCAGCTCCGTATTGTGATGCAAATTGATTTGCACGAGCTGCATATGATTTATAATAATCTTCCATAGGAATTTCTACTCCACCAACTTCTGCTGCAACTCCTTCTTTTTTACCACATCCTGCTAGTGATAAAGCTAGAACAGCTGCCAAAGATACTGCTGATAATCTTTTTAAAAACATAACTCTCTCCTTCTCTTTTTAATTCATTTATCTATTATACACTATATTCAGGATACTTTTGTGTCCTTTTTGTGTAATTTTACAATAGCTATTAACTTTTTGAGTTCTTCAATTGGATATTTTAAATTTTTCACTTTGATTATATTAGTTTCTCCAAGAGAATACTCAATGTCTTTAAACTCGTTATTTAGTTCCATTACAGTTTCAATTGAAATTTCACCTGGAATTTTTATTTCGTAAACTTTATTTTTTTCTATGATTGATTCAATCTTAGCATCCTCTGCCTTTGATTTTAAAAGAGCAACGTCCATCAAGTTTGTAACTTCAACAGGCAAATCTGAAAATCTATCTATAAGTTCGTCAATTAAATCTGAGTAACTTTCTTCTGTATCTATTACAGAAATCTTTTTATAAATTTCAAGTCTCTGTTTATCATCTTCTATATAAGCTTTTGGAATAAATGAATCTATCTTTAGATCTATTAGAGAATTAAATTCTTCCCTAGGTTCAATTCCCTTTAATTTTGAAATTGCATCCTTTAGATATTTCATGTAGAGGTCGTATCCAATCTGCTCTATGTGACCAGACTGTCTTGAACCCAAAATTGAACCAGAACCTCTAATTTCAAGATCTCGCATCGCAATTTTGTGTCCAGAACCAAATTCTGTAAATTCTTTTATTGCAGTGAGCCTCTTCTCTGCAACTTCTGAAATCGAAGTTCCCTTTTCGTAAGTGAAATACGCATAGGCAATTCGAGATGACCTTCCAATTCTTCCCCTAAGCTGATACAGTTGTGAAAGTCCGAGCCTATTTGCATCTGTAATTATCATTGTATTTGCGTTTGGCACGTCCATTCCTGTTTCTATAATTGTAGAGCAAACTAAGACGTCAATCTCTCCATTTACAAAATCAATCATAGTGTCTTCCAAAAGTTTTTCGCTCATTTGTCCATTTGCCATTGAAAAAGTAGCTTCTGGAACTAGATTTCTAAGTTCACCGATTTTATTTTCCATATTGGAAACTTTGTTGTAGACGTAGTAGACTTGTCCACCTCTATCTATTTCGCGAAGTATCGCCTCACGAACGAGAAGGTCGTTATATTCCATTACATAAGTTTCAACTGGAAATCTCTCATCAGGTGGCTCGTCAATTACAGACATGTCGCGAATTCCAATCATGGACATTTGAAGAGTTCTTGGAATTGGCGTCGCTGTAAGAGTTAAGGTGTCGATATTTTCTTTTAACATCTTAAGCTTTTCTTTGTGTCGAACTCCAAATCTCTGCTCCTCGTCTATTATAAGTAAACCCAAATCCTTAAATTTAATGTCTTTTGAAAGAAGTCTATGCGTTCCGACGATTATATCTATAGTTCCATTTTTTAACCCTTCAATGTCTTCCTTCTGTTCTTTTTTAGATCTAAATCTGGATAGAAGTCCGACTCCAACTGGAAAGTTTTTAAATCTATCGACCATTGTGTTGTAATGTTGTTGTGCAAGTATTGTAGTTGGAACTAAAAATGCAACTTGCTTTCCGTCTAAAACTGCTTTAAAAGCTGCACGAAGGGCGACTTCTGTCTTTCCATAGCCAACATCTGCACATAGGAGTCTATCCATTGGACTTTTTCTTTCCATGTCGTTTTTTATTTCTTCTGTGCTTTCAAGCTGTCCGTCTGTTTCTTCATAGATGAAGGCATCTTCAAATTCTCTTTGGTATTCATTGTCATGGCTAAAAGCAAATCCTGGAGTTGACTGTCTCTTTGCGTAAAGTTCAATCAATTCATCTGCCATGTCATCAATTGATTTTTTGGCCTTTGACTTTTTCTTCTTCCACTCAATCGAATTTAACTTATTAACTTTAGGAGGTCTATCTCCGTCGTGAACATATTTATAGATTGAATCCAAATTTTCGATTGGCAAAAATAATCTGTCGTCGCCTGAATATTCTATGACAATGTAGTCCCTTTGAATATTTTGAACAGTAAGTCTTTGTGTTCCCACATACTTTCCAATTCCGTGCTCTTCGTGAACTACATAATCTCCAACTCTTAAATCTTCAAAATTTAATTTCTTGTGATTTTTACTTCTCTTCTTTTTCTTTTTGGCATAAGTTCCGTAAACTTCAGAATAGTTTATAAAGACAGTTTTTGAGTCAGAAAATTCCACTCCATTTGAAAGTGAGCCTTCAGTTACAACTAAATTTATATTTTTCTTGTCGTTATCAACTTTTTTTGCCAAAAATGGCGAATATCCAATTTCAATTAGATGCTCAAATAGTCTCTTCGTCCTCTTTTTAGTAGAACCCAAAAGTACTACTTTGTAATCATTTTTGATGTAGTAGTCTAAATCTTCTTTAAATAATTTTATCTTAGCTCCATATGAAGTTACGGATTTTAATTTTAAATTAATAATATCTTCAGGCCTAAAATCGCGAGGCGGCTTAACAATACTATTAAATGTGACAACTTTTTGCGATTTCAACTTTGAAATTATGTCATTGTGATTATAAACTACATTTTCGTGAGCTTTTGTAACTTCGCCATGAGCTATCAAATTGGAAATCTTGTCGTTATTTTGAAGATTAATTTCCTCTTGCCTTTCGATAATTCTATTTGGCTCGCCTATAAAAAACACAAAGTCTTCCATGTAATCTAGTAAAGACGAAACTTTATCTTCATCAACATAAGGAAGTATTAAGTCGGTGTTATTTACATTCTCTTTTAGCTCTAATTTATCTATATATTTTCCAAATTTCTCGCTTAGTATGTCTCTTTCTTTGCCCTTTAGTTTAGATTTTGACAAATCTTTTTTAATATTTTGGGCAACTTCGTCCTTTTCTTTATCGCTGAGTATGAGGTCAATTATTGGGAAAATTTCTATCTCATCTAGAACTTCAATAGACCTTTGAGTTTCAATATCAAAGCTCCTAATTGAGTCGACTTCATCGTCAAATAGCTCAATCCTATAGTTCTCGTCGCTAGTTGAAATATCTACTATAGCACCTTTTATTGAAAATTGTCCGACTCCTTCAACATATGGATACCTTTCGTAACCCATTTCAACTAATTTTTGAGACAGCTTATCTAAATCAATTGTCGAGTCCCTCTCGATTTTTACTCTGCTATTTAAAAATATTTCCTTATTCGAAATTTTAGTCGTAAGCGCATCTAGGGTAGTAACTACAATATTGGCTTTATTTTGTCCTATGGCAGTTACTGCCTCAAGTCTCTTTTTCATATTGTCCTTAGATTTTGAATCTCGATCGTACAAGAACAAATCTTTTTCAGAATACAAAACGCTCCCAAGCTCAGATATATTTTGCATATCTTCATAGAACTTGCGAGCCGAAACTCTATTTTGAGCAATTATACAGACTTTTTTCTCATAGGCCATCGCCATAGCATAAAGCGAAATGGCAGGTCCTTCTGAACCAAATACTCCAATATTGTCGTTATGATTTAGAGACGAATTTAAATTTTTATATGATATTAAATTGTCGACAATTTTAGATAGATAACTCACACTCTCACCTTCAATAAATATTGTTGTTGTAATTATTCATCGCTTTATCTATGCCACTTGTTACAGATTCAATTACTGCATCGGCACAGGCCTCGATTGCTCCTTCAATATGTTTTTTATCTTTTGCCGGAAAATTAGACAACACAAAAGAAGCCAGATCTTCATTTGGATGCTTTTTACCAACTCCAACTTTAAACCTAGCAAAATCCTTGGATCCTGTTAAATTCACAATTGACTTTAGTCCATTGTGAGTGCCTGCAGATCCATTCTTCTTTATTTTAATTTGTGCAAATTCAATGTCGATGTCATCCGCAATTACATACAAATTTTCTGGTTTTAATTTATAAAAATTTAAAATTTCAACTATTGATTCTCCAGAATTATTCATAAAAGTTTGAGGCTTTAGGAGAATTACCTTTTCTTCGGCAATTCTTCCTTCTCCCAAAAGCCCCTTAAATTTTATTTTATTTACTTTAATATTTAATTTTTCTGCAAGTGTATCAATAGTCATAAAGCCAACATTGTGCCTTGTGGCTTCATATTTTTTGCCTGGATTTCCAAGCCCAACTATTATATACAATTGATCACCTTATTCAAACATTTCACTAACTGATGTTGATGTGTTGATTCTTCTTATTGCTGATGCAAATACAGGTGCAACTGAAACTATGTCGATCTTGTCAATTTTCTTTTCGTCAGTAAGTTCAATTGTATCTGTGATTACAAATTTTTCAAGTGAAGAGTTTTCTATTCTCTCAATTGCAGGTCCAGATAAAACTCCGTGAGTTGCTGCGCCATATACATATTTAGCTCCACGCTTCTTAAGTGCGTCGGCTGCTTGTGTTATAGTTCCAGCAGTATCTGCAATGTCATCTACTAAGATTACAGATTTGCCATCTACATCCCCAATAATATTCATAACTTCACTTACATTTGCCTTTGGACGACGCTTTTCAATAATTGCAATTGGAAGATTTAGCTCATTTGCAAATTTTCTTGTTCTAGTAACTCCTCCAAGATCTGGAGAAACAACAACGAAGTCATCTTCTTTTACAATATCTTTAAAGTATCTTGCCAAGTATGGAATTGCAGTCAAGTGGTCAACTGGAATGTCAAAATAACCTTGAATTTGTCCAGCGTGAAGGTCCATTGCAACAACCCTATCTGCTCCAGCTTTTGTCAAAAGATCTGCAACAAGTTTTGATGTGATTGGTTCTCTTGCCTTAGTCTTTCTGTCTTGTCTTGCATATCCGTAATAAGGGATAACTGCATTAATTCTTCCAGCTGATGCTCTCTTTAAGGCGTCGATTAAAATCAAAAGTTCCATCAAATTGTCATTAACCGGTGATGAAGTGGATTGGATTATGAAACAATCTTTTCCCCTTACAGAAATTCCAATATCTATAGAAATTTCGCCATCTGAAAAAGTTGAAACACTGCACGCTCCCTTTTCAATTCCAAGTTCCTTTACAATTTTATCAACTAAACTAATATTAGAATTTCCTGTAAATACAACTATATCTCCATTAACAGTACTCATTTTATCCTCCTATTTCATAAATCCTTTTCGAAGTACCCAACCATCAATATTTTTTTGTTCAGCTCTTTCAAGGGAAAGCTGTCCCTTTAAAACTTTTTTAGTAATAGTAGATCCCGCAGCAATATATCCGTAATCTTCTACCTCAAGAGGCGCCACTATATTAGAATTTGATCCAATAAAAGCGTGGTCTCCAACCTTGGATCTAAACTTGTCGCGTCCATCATAGTTTACAAATATAGCTCCGCATCCAATATTTACATCTCTTCCTATATCGGCATCGCCAATATAAGCGAGGTGACTCATCTTTGAGCCGTCTCCAACGTTTGAATTTTTAATTTCAACGAAGTTTCCAACTTTACAATTCTTTCCAACGTGAGAATTTGGTCTAAGGTGAGCATAAGGACCTACCTTTGTACCTTGCCCAATTGTCGAATCTTCAATTTCAGAAGACTTTATTGTGACATCTTTATCTATAGTAGAATTATAAATCTTTGAATCGTATATTACACATCCAGTCTTAATCTCAGACTTTTTATCTATATAAGTGTTTGGATAAATTGTAACATCCTCTTCTATCTTCGCGCCGAGTTCAATATAAGTAGAACTTGAATCAATTAGAGTGACTCCATCAATCATATACTTCTTATTTATCTTCTGTCTTAAAATTTCTGAAGCATTTGAGAGTTCATATCTTGAATTTACTCCAAAAATTTCATGAGCATCTTTTATCTTAAAAGATCCAACTTTTTCTCCTGCACGAACTAACACTTCCAAAGCATCTGTAAGATACATCTCTCCAGCTGCATTGTCAGTGTTAAGATTTTTAATTGCATACTTAAGGGCACTTCCTCTAAATACGAATATGCCTGAATTAATTTCGCGGATTAATTTTTCCTTTTCGTTTGCATCTTTTTCTTCGACAATCGCTTTTATATTTGCATCTCCATCGCGCACAATTCTTCCATAATTAGTAGGATCTGGAATATCTGCAGTGAGAACTGTCATTGCATTGCCCCTGCATTCGTGAAATTTTAGAAAACAATCTATTGTAGAATTAGAAATAAGTGGTGTGTCGCCATTTAAAATAATAACTGTGTCATCATCTTCTATTTCACTTACTGCACTTGAAACTGCAAATCCCGTTCCATAAGGGTAATTATCACCCATCGGTTGTTCGATAAAATTCACATCAGATTCTTCTTTAAATTTTTCTTTGACCTTTTTTTTATTGTGTCCAACAACTACGAGATTTTTTTCAATAGCTGCATTTTTACAAGCATTAAGGACATAAAAAAGCATAGGTCTTCCCAAAATTTCATGAAGGACCTTTGGAACTTTTGATTTCATTCTAGTTCCCTCTCCTGCCGCCAGGATAATCGAAACTTTCATACAACACCTCTTCATTATTTTGCTTATTCTATTATAACGAAGAAAGGCGACTTTGTACAAGTTATTATGAAAATTAATTTACTTAATATTAAACTTGACAAAATAAATAAACAATACTATACTTTACCAATATAAGTTATAATTTTAATTGAGGTGTATTCAAATGTTTTTAGCAGAAATTAAAAAATTTAATACTGTAACTTTCTGCTGTTGTTCTATAAATAATTTTATAGGACTTGTTTGAATGTTTAATCTTAATTTGTTTGTTTAGGACATGTGATTAATCATATGTCCTTTTTTTATTTGTAAAAAAGGAGTAGTAAAGATGAAAAAAATATTAGACACTATTGGAAATTCAGAACTAGTACAATTACAACATATCGGCGACGGAAAAATATATGTAAAAGTTGAAAAGTCAAACCCAGGTGGATCAATCAAAGATAGAGCTGCTCTATATATGATAAAGGGAGCTATAAAAGATGGTTTGCTAAAAGAAGGAATGAAGATAGTTGAACCTACAAGTGGAAACACTGGAATTGCCTTAGCATTAATTGGAAAAAGCTTGGGATACGAAGTTGAACTTGTAATGCCAAGCTCAATGTCAATTGAAAGAAGAAACCTAATGGAAAGCTACGGTGCAAAAATTATCTTAACAGGCGAAGGCGGAATGCAAGCTGCCGTTGATAAAGCTGTTGAGCTTGCATCATCAGATGAATATTATATGCCAAATCAATTTGAAAATAAATACAATGCAATTGCTCACGAAGAAACTACTGGCCCAGAAATTTATGAAGATTTAAAAGACATAAAGGGATTTATCGCGAGCTTTGGAACTGGTGGAACAGTGACAGGCACTGGAAGATTTTTAAAATCTAAAGATGAAAATATAAAAGTTTGGACAATTGAGCCAGAAGAATCTCCACTTCTAACTAAAGGAGAAGCAGGTCCACATAAAATCCAAGGAATTGGAGCAAACTTTGTTCCAAAAGTTTTAGACCAAAATGTTTTAGATAAAGTTATAACAGTTAAATCTGACGAAGCACTTGAAATGGCAAAGAGACTTTCTCGCGAAGAAGGACTTTCTGTAGGAATATCAGCTGGTGCAAATGTAGCTGGTGCATTAAAAATGCTTGAAGAAGTAGATGGAAATATCGTGACAGTTGCGCCAGACACTGCCGAAAGGTATATGTCCACAGAACTATTCAAATGAGATTCTTTAGAGAGCTTCACTCTTACGCCAAATTTATATTAATAAAAGACCCTGCCTGTAAGAGCGTCTTTGAAGCAATATTTATGTATCCAATTGTGAAGTGCATGGTGAGGCACAGAATCGCACACCATTTTTATTTAAAGGGTCACACTACACTTGCCAGGTGGATTTCACAAAAGGCAAGAAAAAAGACGGGAATTGAAATTCATCCTGGCGCAAAAATAGGAAAAAATTTATTTATAGACCACGGAATGGCGGTAGTTATAGGTGAAACGGCAGAAGTGGGAGACAACTGTCACATGTATCACAATATAACTCTCGGTGGAACTGGATTTGAAAAAGAGGTAAAGAGACATCCAACAGTTGGAAATAATGTTATAATTGGAACAGGAGCGACAATACTTGGGCCAGTTAAAATTGGCGACGGAGCGAGAATTGGCGCGGGAGCTTTAGTTTTAGAAGACATCCCAGCAAACTCAACTGCCGTCGGAATGCCGGCAAAAGTTGTCGCATTTCACGATCCCAAGGAGAACAAGAACAATTAAAGGAGCATTATGTTTTATATAGGAAGTCATTTATCTACATCAAAAGGTTACGCGAAAATGGCAGAAACTGCTCTGTCAATTTCTGCCAACACATTTCAGTTTTTCTCTAGAAATCCAAGAGGTTCAAAAGCAAAGAAGATTGATGAAGATGATTTAAATAAAATGATATATATTATAGAAGAAAATAACTTTGGACCGCTGCTTGCTCACGCGCCCTACACACTAAATCCGTGTTCAAGCACCAAAAAAGTTCGCGACTTTGCTTCGCAAGTTTTAAAAGAAGACTTAGAAAAACTTGAACTTTTTCCAAAAACTTATTACAACTTTCATCCAGGTTCGCACACTGGAATGGGAGCACAAAAAGCAATTGAAATAATAGCAAATCAGCTAAACGGAGTAATGACAAGCGAAATGAAGACAACAGTACTTCTCGAAACTATGGCTGGAAAAGGAACAGAAGTGGGAAGAAGCTTTGATGAAATTGCAGATATAATAAAAAGAGTTAATCATAAAGAAAAAATCGGCGTATGTATGGACACTTGTCACGTTCACGAGGCAGGATATGACATTGTAAATAATCTGGATGAAGTGCTGGAAGAGTTCGACGAAAAAATTGGACTAAAATATCTATATGCAGTTCACCTTAATGACAGCAAAAACAAAATAGGCGCAGGAAAAGATAGGCACGAAAAAATTGGCAAAGGTAAAATTGGCCTTGACGCAATAGATAGAATAATAAATCACGAAAAATTAAGGGACCTACCATTTTATCTAGAAACACCAAATGAACTTGACGGATACAAAAGAGAAATAGAGCTCTTAAAAAGTCTTAGAAAATAATATAAAAGCTGTTAAAAAAACAAATCTAACAGCTTTTTTCTTTAATAAACTAGAATATATTAATTTTAAAACGTTAAATAAAGTAATAATTTTTCTTTTTAAGTACAAAAAGATAAAAATTTTCATTTTGAGCAAAAATAAAGACAAAACCTTGGATGAAGTTTTATATTCTCACAAAAGTTAAAATTTTGTTGTTTTGATTTTAAACATCAATTTTATGAAATGTTTTTACATGTCTTTGTGTAAAACTTTTCTTAGTATTAAATATTTTCTCCATAAATTCCAAATCCCTTAAGGACCTAAAAGGAATCAAAATTTTCTGTTAGGTCTTATACTGTAAGTGCGACTACGCTCGGGATGACTGAGTGGTCTTATCTCTTTATTAAATTTCACTTAACACTTTTATAGGAATACTTTATAAAAGTATTTTTATTTAATTATCCAAAAAAATATACTAAAAGTGGATCGACAATTGTTCTAATTAAATAAAGAAATAATTTCACAATTACTATGGTTCCAATGGAAACCTTAAGAGCATATATTGCATTTCTTTTTATTAAATCCTCAGGTAATTCTTTTCTATTTTATGAATAAATATAATAAATTTACCGCTAAAAAAATCAAAAATATTTTATCAAAATGATATTTATAAAAATTTTCTAAATCTATACCTTTAAAAAAACCAATCCCTAAGAAAACAATAACTATATACTGTACTTGTTCCTTTGGATTTAGCATTAATTTCTTAAGTTTATCCATATTATCGCCCCATAATAATTTACACAAAATAAAAACTAACTCTAGTTTTAAAAACTTTATTCATCTAAAAAACTTTCAGTCACATCATTTACGTGTCCATCTTCATCAATACTTATTATCATTGGAACATAGATAACGCCATACTTTTTGATAATTTCCTCTTTAGTCAGCAAATCATCATTAGTATTGTACATTAAGATTTTCATATCTGTGCCTTTATTGTATTTTCTTATCTTTTTTGTTAAATCTTTACATGATGGACAGTCATCTCTATAAAAATAAATTTTGCCAACATAATTATCATCTAAATTCATTAAATCAGCTGAACTTATGCTACCACTTTCATATTTTGAAATACTTTCCTTTATTTCTAAATTCAAATAAACATTAAGTACAAAAAGAAACACAAAGATTAAATAAAGAACAAGCTTTAATTTATGTGATCCCCTTTTTAAATACATAAATAATATAATTAGACTCGGAAATATTATTAAATTTATCTTCATTAAAAAATCTAAGTCATAGATGGAATAATCCCTAAGATAACCAGTAAAATAAAAATTAATGCCAATAAAAATAGTCAGCAGTGCATATAATGCCGTTAAAGTGATTTTATTAAATTTATCCTCTTTCATCATAAATTCACTATATCCCAATTTACACAAAATTTCAAGATTACCTTAAGGAGAATAATCTATTAATTTCAATATTTAACTTACACTTAAAATTAATCTAAAAAGCACTGTTACAAGTAAGGTGACCCCATAAAGTTGGACCTAATAGCAGAGTTTGTGTTAAAACCTACTC
>JASBZH010000012.1 GCA_029983555.1 Peptoniphilus sp.
CTATATTAATATTAAAAACGAGAAAGAGAGCTTTAATAGCTCTCTTTTTATCTTAATAGACTTAAAATTAAGTACAAATACTCTGAATATAAAATAATATTTAGAATAATAAATAATATTAATGTATTACCTTCTGTTTTAAGTTTCTTTGCGTAAAAAATATTTAAAAATAAAATTACAACGCTTATTAATATTCCTATATTAAGACCAATGCCCCTAGAAAAAGGATTTGCAAATTCTGGATAAGCAAAGTCAGGAATTTTATTTACTAGTGGAGTTAATATTATAAATGATATTAGCTCAGTAAATATTACTTTAAAATCGTCTCTTTTCTCACTTGAAAATTTAAATGCTACTAATAATATCATAGAAAGTAAGCACAAAGTCATTTTGTCTAAGAAAATCGAAAACATAAATATAGTAAGGCCAATATTACTGATGATTATATTCCTTGTCTTTTCTTCTTTATTGACTCTAAAAGCTGGAATATTTGTAAATAAAAATCCAAGTAAAAATATAAGTATTATTTTAGTTTCAAAATTCATATTACCTCCACAGACATTTCTTATCATATTTCCTTCAATTGTTTTTAATTTCACTTGTTAAATTATAACTTCATTTTAGATAAAAATTTAATTTTAATAAAGAAATTTAAGTAAATTTTTGTTACTCTTAATGTTTTTGTTTTTATATAGAAGTAACATATCTTTTTAATTTACTGTGAGATAATTTAAAAAATAATTAATCAATATTCCAATTAAACTTTACACAAACTTTATTATTATAATTTATATTTATTGTACACTAAAAAAATATATTGACCAAATTTTAAGCGTTTTTGAAAAAGTAAATTTTTCTAAAGATTCTTAAGATATTGTTAAGATTGCGATTATTTAAAGACTATTAAAAAATTTTAAGTTATAATAAAATTAATGTAAATTGGAAAGGGGCTTTGTATGGCAAAAATAAAAAATTTTATTTCAAATCATAAAAAATTAGCAGTTGTACTTATTATTTTAGTAGTTTTACTAATAGCAAGGACCGTGTTTGCTATTTTTAATAAAAAGGATTACTTAGAGGTTTCAAAAAGCCAAGTTACGACACTTAGCCACAAAGATGTAGTAAATTCTGTAAATGAGACTGGCACTGTTGTTAGTTCAAATTCTGTGGATGTCTATGCAGAAAATCAACTTCCTATTGACTCATTGGATGTAAAGGTTGGAGATGTAGTTGAAGAGGGAGATATAGTTGCAAGCCTTGTATCTACAGAAATTGAGCAACAGATTGCTGCAAAGGAAGAGGCAAATAGAGCACAACAATCTAGTGTTTCTGCACAAGTTTCTGCTGCTAAGAATAGACTTCAAGAAGCGATTAAGGGTAAGGAGAGTGGAAAGCACTCCGCACTTCAAAGTGCAAACAACAATATAACTGTTGCTTTTGATTCTTATAAACAGGCTAAAAAGACTTATGAAGACTTCAAGAGAAGTGTTGAAGAAGGTTATAATCCAGATTTAATAGCAGAAAAAAATGAGAGAGAAAATCTTTCTTATCAAGAAAAATCTGGACAAAAAAAATACAATCAGTTAAATGAAACTATTCACGAAAATCAAAGAGATATAAAAGAAAATAGAAATAGAGCTTCGGAACTAGAATCTGATATATCTCGCACAGAATCTAGAATAGATAGCTTAAATAGAAACCTTACTGATATTGGTATACAAATTTCAGATAAAAATAATAGAATAGCAGACATATCTTCTCAAATGATGCAAGAGAGTGTTCCTGATAAAAGCCCTAAAATTAATGCTGGCGAATCAGGAAGTTTGTTATCAAATAATGAAAATAATGCAAATTCTAAGCCTAATAACAATCTGGATGATAAGAAACAAGAAATAAAAAATCTTCGAGAAGAATTAAACGATTTAACACGAGAGCAAGCAAGCATTGAAAGAGAAATTAAAGATTTATCACAAGATCTTACAACATACCAAGCAGATCGAGATAAGTATCTTACTGAGGCTGAAACTCTAGAAAAGTCAATTCCAGATCAAGAAAAACAATTGGATGCTATGAAACTCGATGTAGAAAAAGCCGAGGATGATTTGAGATCTGGAGCAGATAAAGAG
The DNA here is from genome assembly GCA_029983555.1 of Peptoniphilus sp. Classification (GTDB taxonomy): domain Bacteria; phylum Bacillota; class Clostridia; order Tissierellales; family Peptoniphilaceae; genus Peptoniphilus_A. Next base: position 2,127 of record JASBZH010000012.1, read on the forward strand.
CTAAAAAACAAAGAATCTAGAGAAGATCAACTAAAGACTTTAAAACAAAATATGGATGTTGCAAAAGATAATTACGACGAGGCATTAAAAGCACTTGATTCTGCAAAAGTTGGTGTCGACAACGAAATAAAAACACTTAGAGATTCTGTAAATCAAGCAGAGACAGGTTATGCTGGTATTGGAAATAAAGAACTACAATTTTTAAAAGAATCTCTTGATAGAACTATAATCAAAGCACCAATTGCTGGTACTGTTACAAAGACCTATGCAGAAGAAGGTCAAATGCCATCAGGCCCAGTTGCAACTATCGAAACAGTGGACACTCTTAGAGTAGAGTCACATATCAAAGAATACAATATTAATGATGTAAAAGTAGGTACAAAAGTAATCTTAACTTCAGATGCAATAGAGGAAACAGAACTTACAGGGAAAGTTTTATCTATAGATCCAGCTCCAGAGAAAAAAGAAGGGGATCAAGCTTCTAAAGATGTTTATTATAAGACTACAATAGAAATAGAAAGCGATCAAAAGGATAAACTCGCACCTGGAATGAGCCTAAGGGTAAAATATATTTTGTCTGAAGAAAATGACACTTATTCAGTGCCAACGGGAGCAATTTTTGAAAGAGACAATAAAAACTATATATTGAGCTTAAAAGATGCTGGAGATGAAAAATACAAGATTACTTTAACAGAAGTAAAAACTGGACTTTCAAATGATTTTGAGACAGCCATTAGCGGCAAAAAGATTAAAAAAGGAATGAAAGTATTAACATCATCATCAGGCTACGGAGAAGGACAATTAGTTAAGATTGTGGAGAATGCTCCGGTGGAAAAAGGCAATGAGCAAAATGGCTAAACTAATGGAAATGCGAGGTATTAAAAAATCTTTTAATATTGGCAAAGAAAATGAGCTGGAAATTTTGCACGGAATTGACATGGATGTCTATGCAGGTGAATTCATTTCAATAGTTGGCCAATCAGGTTCTGGTAAGAGTACTCTTATGAATATAATTGGACTCTTGGATAGGCAGACTAGCGGAGACTATGATTTAAATGGAGTTGATATTAGCACATTAAAAGATGAGGAGCTCTCATCTTATAGGAGTAAAAAAATTGGTTTTGTTTTTCAAAATTTTAATTTAATTCCAAGATCAAATGCTGAAAAAAATGTTGAACTTCCAATGTTATATGCTAAAGTTCCAAAAAAGGAGAGAGTTGAAAGAGCGAGATATCTTTTAGATGCTGTAGATATGGCAGACAGAATGGATCACAGGCCAAATGAACTCTCTGGTGGTCAAAAACAAAGAGTAGCAATAGCAAGAGCAATGGCGAATAATCCAGATATTATTTTGGCAGACGAGCCTACGGGAGCTCTTGATACTAAGACTGGAGACCAGGTGATGGAGCTCTTTCACAAATTAAATGAAGATGAGGGCCGCACAATTATTATGATAACTCACAATGTTGAACTAGCTAGAGAAGCTTCAAGAATATATGAAATGACAGATGGTATGCTAAAGGAGGTTTAAATGGATTTACTCGAAACATTAAAACTTTCTATTGAAGGAATTAAGACAAATAAGATGCGATCTTTTCTGACTATGCTAGGTATAATCATAGGAATTGCATCAGTAATTGGGATAACTACCATTGGACATGCCATGTCAAGTTCTGTAAATAAAGCTTTTGAAACTATAGGAAATACAGCGGCATATATAATTGTTAGTCCAAAGGGAGAATATGGATATGAAGACATACAGTATCCCGACGATTTGATAACGAAAAATATGATGGAAGATCTCATAAATGCCAAGCCAAATTTAATTAAAGATGTTGTTTATCAAGGCCCAACTGGAACAGCAGAAATAAAAGAATCTAAAAATGAAGTCAATGTAAATATTAATTCCACTTCTCCTGGTGAAGAGGATATTGAAAATATAAAAATGATTGCAGGCAGATTTTTAAACGATGAAGACATTAAGAGATCAAAAAGTGTAGCGGTAATTTCAGATAAAGCAGTTGAGAAAATTTTTAATGGAGATGCATCTAAAGCTTTGGGACAAGAAATTAAGACGTATAAAGACGGAAAACTTATGGTTCTTACTGTCATTGGAGTTTATGAATATGAGCAAATTGAAGTGGCTATGTTTGGAAATGTAAATGGAGAGAGATCAGATCTTTACATGCCATATACAACTGCTTATAGAGAGCTTGATTCTGAGGAAGGATCCGATGAGGCTTTCAATTTCGTCAGTTTTTCTTTAAGAAGTACAGATGATGCAGAAGGTAGTACTAGAGAAATCGCAGATTATATGAACAATAAATTTTATTCTGACAACGATAGAGTGGAAGTAGATGTTCAATCTGCAATTTCCCAAATTGAACAAATGACTTCTGCAATGAGCGGTGTTCAAGCTGCTGTAGTTGCAATTGCTGGTATTGCACTTCTCGTTGGAGGAATTGGAGTAATGAACATACTTCTTGTTTCTGTAACTGAGAGAACTAGAGAAATTGGTATCAGAAAGGCTCTTGGAGCTACGAGAAGGGATATAAGGACACAGTTTATTATAGAATCTGTAATACTATGTATAATAGGAGGATTTTTTGGAATTGTATTCGGTTCACTTTTGGGAATTGTTGGAGCAAAAGTAATAATGCACGAAAGCACTTTGCCGACACTTTCTTCTATTGTAATAGCTGTTGGATTTTCAATGGCAATTGGTGTATTCTTTGGATATTATCCAGCCAACAAAGCTGCAAAGCTAGATCCAATTGAGGCACTTAGATATGAATAATTTTAAAAACTCTTGTGATTATAATATTTACAGGAGTTTTATTTTTATTTATTTAAATTAATCTGAAAATAGGGAAAATAAAAAGCTTACCTAATTTATAATGGGTAAGCTTTTGTGTACAAGATACTTAAATCTTTTTATATATTTTATTTGTAAAATCTAAATTCATTTTTCCGTTTTTTAAATTATATAAATTTGTCGCCAAAATTTCTTTATCTAAGACTTTTTTGTCTATTGAATCTGCAAAATCATAATATTTTTTAAAAGAACCTATTATGTTTTTGTTTTTTGAATATTTTAAAATTTCCGTACCCCTATCGTCAAGACCCAAAATTCTAATGTAAGGATGTGAAAATGAATCAAATATTAAATTTTTATCTAAATTTAGTAGTATTGAAATTATAAGTCTTTTAATTCTAGCGCGGCTGTGTCTCTTAGAATGCACTTTTTCGACGAAATCGTCCATATTCTTCGCATCTAGGTTATCGAACATTCTATTTTCAAGGCCAATTTCATAGTCAAAATATTTATCAAAATTTATATTTTTATTTATTAAAAGATATTTTAAAATATCAAAATAATCGTTAAGTTCGTGAATATCTGAAAATTCATAATTGGGAACAAAATTTTTATAGTCCCTATTTTCTTTAATCAAATTTCTAATGAGCGAAGCTGATGCGATGTTTTCTGATGAAAGTATACTGTCATGTTCAGTTCCTTTTCTCTTTATAGAGTGAGGTTCTATTTTTGTTTTTTTCTTTTCAAGTGCTTTTATGTATTCTAAAGCTAAAATATTATTTGAGCCTTTTAGGATGTTTTTTTCATCCTCTGTCAAAAAATTCATCGCCATTTCGCGAGATTTTATAAAAGAGTTACCCTCGCTTAAATATTTTTGAATTAAGTCTTCAGATATATTTTCACAAATTTTTTTATTTATATCTAATAGCTCCGATAAGTTATTTTCACTTCCGAAGTACAATCTGTCAATAATTCCAAATGAATCTAAAATATTTATTGCACCTTTTGAAAAAATTTCTGCATTTGAAGAAGAATAGATTACTGGGTTTTCAATCACGAGGCTCGCACCATTTTCTATTGCAATCTTTGCTCTAGTAAACTTATCTATAATTGCTGGTTCGCCGCGCTGAACAAAGCTTGTCGACATTATTACAACTATATAATCGGTATATGAGGTTTTTATTTTCTCAATTTGATATTTGTGGCCGTTGTGAAAGGGGTTATACTCGGCGATAATTGAGGCTATTTTCATAATATAATTCTCCCGTTTATTGACTAAAAAGCGTGCTTGTTATAATATATTTATTATAGGATATTATACTATATATAAGAACTTTTTAAAGTCTGAGGAGGAAATATGAAGATATTAGTAATAAACTGCGGATCGTCTTCTTTGAAATATCAATTGATTGATATGGAAAATGAAGATGTATTGGCAAAAGGATTAGTAGAAAGAATTGGTATTGAAGGTTCTAGAATTAAACATGAGACAACAGGAAAAGATAAAAAAGTTATCGAAACTCCTATGCAAGATCATAAAAAAGCTCTAGAACTAGTAATGGATTCTTTGACAAATGAAGAATACGGAGCAATTGCTTCTCTTGATGAAATTGGAGCAGTAGGACACAGAGTTGTACACGGCGGCGAAGATTTCGCAGATTCTGTAATTATCGATGAAAAAGTTTTAAAAGCAATTGAAGACAATGTAGAGATAGCTCCTCTTCACAATCCACCAAATATCATGGGAATAAAAGCTTGCGAAAAACTTCTACCAAATGTTAAAGAAGTTGCAGTTTTTGACACAGCTTTCCATCAAACAATGCCAGCAAAGAGCTATATTTATGCACTTCCTTACGAATATTATGAAAAATACAAGGTTAGAAGATATGGCTTTCACGGAACTAGCCACAAATATATTACAAATAGAGCAGCTGACATGCTAGGTAAAGACGTAAATGAAGTTAATTTAATAACTTGCCACTTGGGAAATGGCTCAAGTATATGTGCAGTTGAAAATGGAAAATCAAAAGACACTTCAATGGGATTTACACCACTTGAAGGACTTGCAATGGGTACAAGATCTGGTGATTTAGATCCAGCAATTCTTCCATTTATTATGGAAAAAGAAAATCTTGATCCAGAAGAAATTAACAATGTAATTAATAAAAAATCAGGTGTACTTGGAATTTCTGGAATATCAAGTGACTTTAGAGATCTAGAAAGTGCTGCTGAAGAAGGAAATGAAAGAGCTAAACTTGCTCTTGATATTTTTGAAAAGAGAGTTCGCGGATATATAGGTAACTATATGACACAACTTGATCATGTTGATGCAATAGTCTTTACAGCAGGAGTTGGAGAAAACTCAATTGAAATGAGAGAAAGCATTTGTAAAGACCTAAAGATCTTTGGCATTGAAGTAGATAAAGAAAGAAACAACGTTAGAGGCGAAGAAAAAGTTATCTCTTCAGATAATTCAAAAATAAAAGTTCTTGTAATTCCAACTAATGAAGAGTTAATGATAGCTAGAGACACTGAAGAATTAGTTGAAAAATAATTCGGTCAAAGTATTGACAAATAGCGTAACTTACAGTTATAATGATGTGTATGTATTTTTGAGGTGAGAATATGAAATTAGATCTAAGTAGATTTTTATCCTCCGATGAAGAAAAATTAGAATTCGAAGGGGAACTTGCTCTAAATGATACAAATCTTGATATTGATGATCTAAGGATAATTTTTCCCGTTAAATACAAAGGCTCAATTTACGATTTAAATGGAGAACTTGTTTTAGAACTCGACATTTCTTATGATTTTATTGCAAATTGTGACAGATGTTTAAAAGAATTTAAAAACCATAGGGAGACAAGTTATAAGGCTTATAATTTTAAAGATCCTAGTTTTTACGATGAAGATTCTGTAGATGAGTATTTTGAAATTAAAAATGATTCTATAGACCTTTCAGAGATAATTATCTCGCAAGTAATAACGTCTATTCCTGGTAAAAATCTTTGCAGTGAAGATTGCAAGGGCCTATGTCCACATTGCGGAAAAAACTTAAATGATGGAGATTGCGGCTGCTGGGATGTAGAGGAAGAAGTAAAAGTCGAAGAAAAAGTTGACCCTAGATTTGAAAAATTATTGGATTTATTTAAGGATGAGGAGGTGTAGAAATGGCTGTACCTAAAGGTAAAACTTCAAAACAAAGAAAAAATAAGAGAAGAGCATCTTCTTATAGATTAAATAAAGCAACTGTTGTAGAATGTCCAAATTGCCACGAAATGAAATTACCTCATAGAGTGTGCCCAGAATGCGGATATTACGATGGTAAACAAGTGATTGAAGTAGAATAATAAATTAGTGAGACTTAGGTCTCACTTTTTTAATTTAACTAGCGCGCTTATTTTTTTAGCGCGTTATTTTTATTCCTCAAATATTAGTTAATTTATAAACTCAAAAAACAGAAAAAATCGCATAGATTACAATTAAAAAAAACTGGGTAGTTAATAATCGGCGTTTAATAGATTTAAAAATTTAAAATAATTAAATTGTTTAATTTTATATCAATAAGGGAGGCAAATATGCAAGTAAAAGATTACATCGAACTTAAAGATGCATTAGAAAGTGGAGAAAAGGATATTGAAATTGTAAATTCTATTGGAGTTCCAAAGGGAATTAAATTAGAGAAAGGTCAAAATATTAAAGGCTCAGATGAAAATATTTTGCTAAGCTTTATAAGTGGCGATGGAATTGCCCTTAGTGGTGATAATGAAGTTACTAATCTTTCAATCCAAACTTCACCATCAAATAGGGGAATTTACTTAGATTCTACAGAAGAAGATTTGGGAACTATTAAACTTACTGACCTTACAGTTACTGGAATGGTTCAAATCTTAACTCGTGGAAACAATAAAAAATTAAATTTAGAAGTGGATACTTTGGATATACCTTTTGCAGATGCAAGAAATTATCCAGAAAGACCAATGAAATATGGAGTTAATGTATATCAAGGTGCATTTACTGTTTATAATTTTAATCCAATGGAAGACAGCAAGATTAACTTTAAGGGAACTGGAATTAAAATTGGTAGAGAAAAATCTCCAGTTCTTGGCAGTGGACTTTTTGTTTCAGGATTTAATGATGAAAGTGGCCCAGTAGAAATTGAATATTTAGAAACATCAGATATCTATTCAAATGGCATGATTCCAAAAGGTCAACCAAATCTAATAACAGGTTCAATATTTATTGTATATGGCGCTCATGCTAAGAAAATTGTTTCAAAGGGAAAAGTTAAGACATATGGAAACAACGACATGGTGCTAGATGTTTGGGGAGTTGTCGATGACTGGGTTGTAGAAGATGAAGTTACAAGTTATGGTTCAAGTGGAATTGGATTTGTAAACTTTGGAACAGTTAAAAAATTTAAAGCAGAAGATAAAATCACAACTTATGGACTTGGTGCTAGAGGATTTAACCAATATGACGGAACAATAGGCGATGCTTATTTTGAAAGCATAAAAACTGTTGGAGACGGATCAATTGGAATGCAATTTAGTAAACCAGTTGGCAAAATTGTAGTCGGAGATGTCTTAACAACTGGTTCAACAGGTGAAACTTTAGTAAAAGGGGTAATAATGACACTTGCTGCCGATGGAGTATCTGTACTTGAAGGCGGAGAGATTGAAAGTCTTGAGATATTAAGAGATATTGAGACTAAAGGAGATGGCGTATCTGCATACCATGTAAATGGTGGAGAAGTAAAAGAATTTAAACTCGGTGGAAAGCTAATTAAAGAAGGAGAGGATTCAACAGAAATTAAAATTGAAAATGATGGAAAATCTGATCTTTCTGATGTAGAAGAATATTTAAATTAATATTTAATTAAACTTAGAAAACTTAAATTGATTAAAACTTATTGCTAATGGGTATTATTTTTGTGTAAGCATTAAAGATGCTTTAAAGCTTTTATATTGATTATTATGAAAGCATGAACGTGAATCATAAAATAAATTTATTTTATGATTTTATTAAAAAATAGAGAGGAGTTTTATGATGAAATTATATTACGCACCGGGAACATGTGCAGTAGCAGTGTGGATAGCCTTGGATTGGGCTGGAGCAGATTTTGAGGTCGAAAGAGTGGTACTTGGTTCTGATGAATACAAGAAAATAAATCCGCTTGGTGCTGTTCCTGCACTTGATACAGGAGATGGAAAAATCAAAACTCAAGCTGGGGCAATATTATCATATGTTGCAGATAAATATCCTGAAGCTGATCTTGGAGCTTATGATAATATTGAAGATGAATTCTTATTTAATGAAATAACTGCATTTATCTCTGGAGACTATCATCCAGCATTTTGGCCAATGTTTGGACCACAAAAATACACAACAAGCACAGATGAAAAAGATTTAGAAAAAGTTAAAGAAGCATCTTTTAAATCTATAGATAAAGTTGCATCAAGATTAGATCAGATGCTAGACGGAAGAGAACACGTTTATAAAAATAAGAGAACTGTTCTAGACGCTTATGCATATATATTGAGTCGTTGGTTAAAAAATACTCCAAAATCTTGGAAAGAATATCCAAACTTAAATAAATTTATGCAAACTCTAGAAAATGATGAAAATGTACAAAATATCATTAAAAAATCTGTAGAATAAAATTTTAATTGAATTAGTTTAGGTGATAGTATGGAAATAAAATTTGAAGAAAATAAAAATAGATCAGCAGCTTATGTTGATGGTAAAGAGATTGGAGAATCTACTTTCTCTGTATCAGATAGCTTTTGGATAATCGATCACACTGAAGTGGACACAGAATACGAAAAACAGGGTATTGGTAGAAAATTAGTCGATAAAATAGTTGAAGAAGCCAGAAAGAAAGATATAAAATTGATGGCAACTTGTCCATTTGCATTAAAATTATTTAATACAGATCCTCAATATAAAGATGTATTAAATAAATAAATCTCTTTAAATTTAAAAATTAAAAATTGAGATTAAAAAATAGAGACATTAATTGTCTCTGTTTTTTTGCAAAAATTTAAAAAGTGACGAAAAGATATTTCTTCTGATAAATTATTTGCGATTAAACTATAGTGAATATATTTTTTTTATTTAACAAATATTGTAAATATTTAAATTGACTTTTTATTAGCAAGTTAGTATAATAAACATGACGGAAGAAGCAAAGGATTTCCCAAGAATCTTTCGCTCTTTTAGTTAGTACTGTCCGCTAGTTGCTTGTAATAGGGAATTATAGGTGATAACCGGGGTATCTCAAATAAAAAAGCTAAGCTTTGGAGGTAATAGTATGACTAAAAAATATTCTTTGAACGTTCCCACACCAACTCATTTTTCTTACGCTGTTCGCGATTTGCCAAACGTTACAGTTGAACAACGTGAAAGAGCTTTAGAGGCAACTCACTACAATGAATTTGCCTTCCCATCAGGATTATTAACTGTTGATATGCTTTCAGATTCAGGCACAACAGCAATGACAAATACACAATGGGCATCTCTATTTTATGGTGATGAAGCTTATGGCAGAAATACTGGATATTATGTATTGTTAGATACATTCCGTGATATTTTTGAACGTGGCGGAGAAAAGAATTGGAAAAAGGTCCTTGATCTTGTGAGAACTGATTGTAGAGACGTTGAAAAAATGATGGACGAGGTTTACTTATGTGAATACGAAGGTGGCCTATTTAATGGTGGAGCTGCTCAAATGGAACGTCCAAATTCTTTTATAATTCAACAAGGACGTGCAGCTGAATCTGTATTAATGGAAATAGTTAAAAATATTTTACAAGAACGCCATCCTGGTAAAGTATTTACAATTCCTTCTAATGGACACTTTGATACCACTGAAGGTAATATCAAACAAATGGGTTCAATTCCTCGTAACCTATATAATAAAGAAATCCTTTATGAAGTTCCTGAAGGTGGAAAATATGACAAGAATCCATTTAAAGGAAATATGGACATAGAAAAATTAGAAGAACTAATTACAAAACTTGGACCTGAAAATGTTCCTCTAGTATTTACTACAATTACAAATAATACTATCTGTGGTCAACCAGTTTCTATGGGAAATATTAAAGAAATAAATCGTGTTGCTCACAAATACGATATTCCTTTAATTTTTGACGTAGCTCGTTGGGCAGAAAATTGCTACTTCATCAAGATGAATGAAGATGGATATCAAGATAAATCAATAGCTGAAATTGCAACAGAGATGTTCTCATATTGTGACGGATTCTGTATGTCAGCTAAAAAAGATGGACACGCAAATATGGGTGGTATGCTAGCTTTCCGTGATAAAGGGTTATTCTGGAAGAAATTCTCAGACTTTAATGAAGATGGCAGCATGAAGATGGACGTTGGAGTTAGATTAAAAGTTAAACAAATTTCTTGCTACGGCAACGATTCTTACGGTGGCATGAGTGGTAGAGATATCATGGCACTTGCTGTTGGTTTATATGAAAGTTGCAACTTTGACTACATGGATAGCCGTGTAGGTCAATGTGAATACTTGGCACAAGGCTTCTATAAAGCTGGTGTAAAAGGAGTTGTACTTCCAGCTGGCGGTCACGCAGTATATATTAATATGGATGAATTCTTTGATGGAAAGCGTGGACACGATACTTTCGCAGGCGAAGGATTTTCACTTGAACTTATTCGTCGCTATGGAATCCGTGTTGCAGAACTTGGAGATTATTCTATGGAATATGATCTAAAGACACCTGAGCAACAAGCTGAACTTGCCAATGTAGTTCGTTTTGCAATAGACAGAAGTAGACTTACAAAAGAACATTTGGATTATGTAATAGCTGCTGTAAAAGACCTTTATGAAGACCGCGAAAATATTCCAAACATGAGAATAGTTTGGGGACACAACTTACCAATGCGTCACTTCCATGCATTCTTGGAGCCATATCCAAATAAATAAGAAATAGACATTTGACACATATAAGTAAGGACAATTCGAGATGAAAGAATTGTCCTTATATTTTAAATATCTAAAATTAAATCGGAGGTAAGCTATGGAAGCTAATAATAATTTAAAAGAACGTGATGGTTTTACAGGCAAATGGGGGTTTATACTTGCTTGTATTGGTTCTGCAGTAGGAATGGGAAATATTTGGAGATTTCCAATCATGGTATCTCTATGGGGAGGTATGGATTTTTTAATACCTTATTTCCTTTGTGTTTTACTTATCGGTTCAACAGGAGTTATAGAGGAGTTTGCCCTTGGTAGATCTACTGGAGCAGGCCCTATAGGAGCTTTTGGAACTTGTACTGAAGTTAAAAGTGGCAAGAGAAAAACAGGTGAGATGATTGGTATTATTCCAATCCTTGGGTCACTTTCCCTTGCTATTGGCTATACTGTAGTTATGGGATGGATATTTAAATATACGAAGATGTCTTTTAGCGGCGAACTTATCGCTATGGGACAAGACATGGATGTAATAGGAGAAACTTTTGGAATAACAGCTACTGATAACTTTATATGGATTATAGTAGCGGTAGTTATATCGTTTGCAATTATGTCAATGGGTGTTTCTAAAGGAATTGAAAAAGCTAATAAAATTATGATGCCGATATTATTTTTCTTATTTATAGGCCTTGCAATTTATATAGCAACTCTTCCAGGAGCAAAAGATGGATATAAATATATTTTCAGCTTAAATGCATCTAAACTCGCAGATCCAATGCTTTGGATATTTGCGTTTGGACAAGCATTCTTCTCACTATCTGTGGCAGGCCACGGATCTGTAATTTATGGATCTTACTTGCCCAAAGATGAAGACCTACCTAAATCTGCATTTAACGTAGCATTCTTTGATACTCTTGCAGCTCTTTTAGCAGCATTTGTAATTATTCCTGCAATGGCAGTAGGAGGAGCTCCACTTGAAGAAGGTGGCCCTGGTCTTATGTTTGTTTGGTTAGTTAATGTTTTAAACGGAATGGCAGCAGGTAGAGTACTTGGAATTATTTTCTTCGTATGCATACTATTTGCTGGAGTAAGTTCAATTATAAATCTATATGAAGCTCCAGTTGCAACACTACAAGATAATTTAGGTCTTGGACGTGTAGTTTCTACAGCTATAATTCTTGCAATCGGATGTGTAGTTGCAATACTCATTCAAGCAATAACAGGAGAGTGGATGGACTTTGTTTCAATTTATATTTGCCCATTGGGTTCATTCTTAGCAGGAACAATGTTCTTCTGGGTAGCTGGAAAAGATTTTGTAGATGCAGCAGTTAATCAAGGAAGAAAAGGAAATAAACCTATCGGAAGTTATTTCTTCCCACTAGGAAAATATTTATACGTTCCACTTTGTATAGTAGCACTTGTTGCAGGTGCAATACTTGGAGGAATTGGTTGATTTTTTTAATTAAATAAGTATTAGGATGCTTTAAATACCCTCTTTACTAAAAATTTGTAAGGAGGGTATCTTTATTTTATTTTAAAAATATACATTTATATTTACTTAATATCCATACAAATAAACATTCAATTATCACGATAAACTATTTACAAAAAGATTACAAAGAAATTACAAAAATGAAAATTTATACAAATTCAATTTCATTTCTGTTACTATACCATAGTTGAGGTGAAAGAAATGAAAAAAATTTTTGTAACTATTTTGGCAATATTTTTGTTGCCAATAAATATTTTTGCTGCGGGAGAAATTAATGCACCCCAAAAATTAATAGCATCAAAGATTAATAATACTTATAAATTTGAGATGGATAAAGCAAATAATAAGAACTTAAATATTGAGATTGATGTTTTAAATAATGGAAAATGGGCGAGTCAAGATAAAAAATCAATTATAAAAAAAGTAAATGAAAGTGGAGCTAAAAATTCAATAACACTTACTGATGATGAGCTCAAAAATTTTGCAAGTAATGGCAGCGGATATTCTTTTAGACTTAGATATGTAGCTAACAATAAAACTATATCCCCATTTACACATACAATCCACTTGGGCGATTCTCCAATTTCAAGAAACAGCAGCGCTTGGGCTTTAGATGATATAAATAAAGCTAGCAGTTTAAATATAGTGCCAAATTCTATGATTTCAAATATGAAAGCCGGTGTAACTCGTGAAGAACTGGCAGAAGTTGCTGTAAAAGCTTATAGAAGTACGCACAATAAAACTGCTCAAGGTTCAATAGATCACTTTAAAGACACTGAAAATAAATATGCAAATATCGCATTTGATTTAGGACTAATGAGTGGAGTGGGAGAAGACAAATTTAATCCGAAGGGACATGTTACTAGAGAGGACTATGCTGTAGTTGCATCAAAGATATTTGGAATGAAAAGTGTTAAGTCTATTAGAATTAAAGATGAAAAAGACATTTCTAAATATGCAAAAGACTCTGTATACAGTGCTCTTAACAGTAAAATTTTAACACTCGATAAAGACTTAAAATTTAACCCAAAAAAAGAAATGAAAAGAGAAGAAGTTCTATCTTCTATTGTAAGAAATATGCAAAAATAAATATAGAATTTGTAAATTTTTACAGTTTAATGTATTTATATTTACAAATATGATATAATACTTCCAGGTGAGACGATGAAAAAAGTAATTTTTGATACTAACCCACTTGGAAGTTTTCAACTTTCATGCGCAGTTTACGAACGCTACTATATGGAAAAGTTTAATAGAGAAGTTTTTTTCTATACTCGAAAAAATGGCAAGTACATAAAGGTAAATGACGATGATGAGAAGAAAATTTTAGCTAACAGATGCATGACTAAGATTGATTTAGGCAGTGAAGTAGAAGAAATACCTTTTGATTCTAAAATAAGAGTCAAACCTTTTTGCGAAGAAAATGAGGAAGACGAAACATTGATTAAGATTGTGGAAGATCTAGGCGATGATGCCAGTTGGAAAGAATCTAAGATTAGAGTAGTCGAGCTTAGTGAATGTGAATAACAGAAAATAAAAGCCTTTAATCTACAAAGATTAAAGGCTTTTTTGCTATTTTTTAACAGGTATTTGAAGAATTAGTTTCTCTATTCTATTTGAAGTGCTTCTAACTATAGTAAATTTCAAATCACCTATAGTTATTATTTCGTTTGGCTTAGGGAACCTGTCAATTTGTTCGATGATATATCCACCTATTGAGTCAAACTCCACACATTCGAGTTCGGTGTTAAATTTTTGATTGATGTCGTCAATGTTTACAGCGCCATCTATTAAATATTTTCCAGGTGCAATATTTACTATGTCTTCGTCTTCAATCGTGTCATACTCGTCAGATATTTGTCCTACTAATTTTTCAAATATATCTTCATAAGTTATCATTCCCTCCGTGCCGCCATATTCATCAGTAACTATAGCAACGGAGAGTTTATTTTGTCGCATTTGATTAAAAAGTGTAGAAGTTGGTTTATATTCAAAAGTAAAAAATGGCTTCTTCAGATATTCTAAATTTTCTCTAAAACTCTTTTTTTTGTCCATCAAAAAGAAATCTTTTACATTAAATATTCCAACAATATTGTCTAAATTATCGTTATACACAGGCATACGAGAATAATTGTTTTCTGCTATTTTTTCTACTATATCGTCGTAGCTCTCGTCTAAATCTATTCCTACAATATCTGTTCTTGGAGTCATAATATCTTTTGCATAAGTCTCTTTAAATTCGAAAACATTCTCTATCATAGCTGACTCGTGTTTATCTAAAATTCCTTGACGAATTCCAAGATACATTGTTTCTTTTAAATCGTCTTCTGTAATTGAATATTCACTGTAGGTTTTTCCCTTAAGTCTCATCTTTATAATCGAATTTGAAATAAAATTAATAAAAAGTGAAAGTGGTTTGATGATTTTCATCAAGTTTACCATAGCTTTTGACTTTTCTGAAACGATATTTTCATAATAAACTTTACCCATTACTCGAGGTATGGTCTGTCCAAAGATTATCACGACTATTGTTGAAATAAGTATTCCAATTGCAATACCAATATATCCAAAAAAATCATAAAGTGCCAAAGATAAGAAAACTATGCAAAGTGAATTAGAAAAAAAGTCTAATATTAAAGTTGTAGAATACAAATTTTTGTCCTTATGTATTTTTTTTATATATTGTAAATTTTCTATTTTAGAGTCTTCTAATTTTTCAAGCTTTACGGGACCAAGACCCCAAAAAGCATTTTCTATTAAAGTAAACTCATAAGAAAGGTATAAAGATATTAACGATAAAATGATAAGTATATAGGGATACATTGCCACGCTCCTCATTTAGATTATACCCCAAACAGAAGATAAAATTCAAAGTAAGTTTTTATGAAATTTAAAATTCTAAATTAGGACAAAAATAAACCTGAGGGAAGACCTCAGGTTGTTTATTTTATTCAACTGTTACTGATTTTGCCAAGTTTCTAGGTTTGTCAACATCATTTCCAAGAGAAAGTGATGTGTAATAAGCTATTAGCTGTTCAGGAATTACTGCAAGTAGTGGTGTCAAGATATCCAAAGTTTTTGGAATTTCTACTAAATTTGTCGAAGCATCTTTTACAAAGTCATTTCCTCTATTTGTAATTGAAATTACTTTTGCACCTCTTGCAATAAGCTCTTGGTTGTTTGAAATTGTCTTTTCTGTAATCTTTGATTGAGTAGCCACAGTTATTACTGGAGTGCCAGGTTCAATAAGTGCAATTGAGCCGTGTTTTAATTCTCCAGAAGGGAAAGCTTCTGTGTGTATATAAGAAGTTTCTTTAAGCTTTAAAGCACCTTCTTTTGCAGTAATAAAGTCAAGAAGTCTTCCTGTGTAGAAAATTGAATTGGAATCTTTAATTTCCATTGCAATTTCTTTAAAGTTTTCTTTATCTTTTAATATTTCATCAATTTGTGCAGGAATTTTTTCTAAAGCTTCTATTATATTCTTAATGTCAGCATCATCAATTTGACCTTTAGCTTTTGCAATTCTCATTGCTACAAAATATAGTGCAATTAATTGAGTAGTATAGGCCTTAGTTGACGCTACAGAAATTTCTGGACCTGCGTAACAATAAATGACTTTGTCAGCATCTCTTGTTATAGTTGAGCCAAGTACATTTGTTATGGCTAAAGTTTTAGCACCGAGTCTTTTTGCTTCCTTTAGAGCTGCCAATGTATCTGCTGTTTCTCCAGATTGAGAAACAAATATTACTAGCGACTTCTCATCTAAGAACATATTTTTATATCTAAATTCTGATGCTATTTCTGAAATTACTGGAATTTTAGCTAAGCTTTCTATCGCATATTTTCCAACTTCACCTGCATGAAATGCAGTACCACAGGCAGAAATATAAATTTTTTCTATATCCTTTAATTCCTCTTTTGTAAAAATATCTTCGTTGTCATTTAAAACATAGTCATTATGTCTTAAAGAAATTGCCTTTTCAATAGCTTTAGGCTGCTCGTGAATTTCTTTTAATAAGAAGTGATCATATCCTTCTTTAGATGCACTTTCGTCAGTGTAATCAACTTCTGTAACTTCTCTATCTACTTCATTTCCGTCGGAATCATAAATTTTATATGAATCTTTTTTGATATCTACTATGTCTCCATCTTTTAGGAAAATTAATTTATTTGTATGTTCAATTACTGATGTTATATCTGATGCAATCATGTATCCATCTTCAAGTATCGCAAGTAGAAGTGGAGAAGAATCTCTTAAAGCAACAAGTCTATCTTTTTCATCAGAAGAAATTATTCCAAGTGCAAATGATCCCCTCAAAACTTTGTGAGCTTTTATAACAGCTTTAAGTAAGTCGCCGTCATAATTATCTGAAATTACATTTGGGATTATTTCTGTATCTGTTTGTGACTTAAAAGTAAATCCCTTTTCTTGAAGTTTATTTCTAAGTTCAAGATAGTTTTCTACTATTCCATTGTGAACGACAGAAATTTTTCCGTCGCTACTGACATGAGGATGAGCATTTACTTCTGATGGCTCGCCGTGAGTTGCCCATCTTGTGTGAGCTATAGCTACATTTGAAATTTTGCTACTAAAGTCATAAGCATTTTCCAAATTTACTATTTTACCTTTTTTCTTATAAGTTTCTAACTTTCCGCCAGTTATCATAGAAATACCGGCAGAGTCGTAACCTCTGTATTCTAGTTTTTTAAGTCCGTTAAGGACTATTTCAGTTGCGTTTTTGTTACCAATGTAACCAACTATTCCGCACATTTTTATCCCTCCAAAATTTTTTAGAGACTCACTGCAATTTTTTGTTGTAAAATTACTTTTATTTTTTGTAAATTGCTAAGGCTGTGATACCTATAGAGCATCCGCCGAAAATTTCGATAACTCTATTCCTCGTCATCCAAATGGATCAGGCGCTTAATTCATTTTTATCTCTTAAAATTAATTTTATCATAAGGTAAAAAAGAAGTAAACTTATTATATAGCAGTTTATAAGGGTATAATTCTAAAACACAGCAGTTTTTAGACTGATCTCTAAGTTGAAAAAATATAACGCTAATGGTAACATAAAACTGTAGATAAGCGAAAATTTTCGCTTTTAATGAAGATAAAATTGGAGGAAATAATGGATAATAATAAAGTTTTAGCAGTGGTAAATGGAAGAGAAGTAACAGGTGAAGATTATAATTTATTTATAAATTCACTAGACCCTCAACTTAAAGCTTATTTTACTCAAGAAGAATACAACAAAGATATAGTAAACGAACTAGTTTATCAACAATTATTATATGAAGAAGCTATTGAAAATGGTGTAGATAAAGAAGAAGACTTTTTAAAAGTTTTAGAAAAGACAAAACAATCTATGCTTAAAACTTATTCACTTGGAAAATTACTTTCTACAGTGAAAATTACAGATGAAGAGATGAAAGAATTTTATGAAAAGAATAAGGATCTTTTCATAAAAGGCGAAACTGCAAAAGCTTCTCACATTTTAGTGGATGAAGAAGATAAGGCCAATGAAATTTACGAAAAAGTAAAAGATGGCGATAATTTTGCAGAACTTGCAAAAAAATTCTCAACATGTCCTTCTTCAGAAAGAGGAGGAGAGTTGGGAGAATTCCAAAAAGGTCAAATGGTTAAAGAATTTGAAGATGCAGTATTTTCAAATGAAATTGGAACTATAACTGAACCTGTTAAAACACAATTTGGATATCACATTATTAGAATAGATGACAAAAAAGACGCTTCTACTCTTAGCTTTGATGAAGCAAAAGATAGAATCTATAACGAACTTAAGAGAAAAAAAGAGCAAGAAGTTTACAACAAAAAAGTTGATGAATTAAAAGAAAAATATAAAGTAGAGATTAAAAACTAAAAAGGTGTAGCTATGAAACTTGAGCTTTTCAACTATATAGACGATGTTATGGCCATATACGACTTTCATCGTCTAGAACTAGTTGAAATTAATAAAGAATTAAAGAGATATTTCACAAATAAATTACAAAAAAATGATGAATTCATAAATATCTTTACTAGAATAAAATCTCAAGATTCTCTTAAAGAAAAGATAATTAGAAGAAACTACTTTGTCAAGTATCCAAATCCTGGCGATGGATTTAATCAAATTCCAGATCTAATAGGACTTAGGATTGAGTGCAGATTTATAAAAGATGAAGAGCAGATTTATAAAAAAATTATAGAAGATTTTAGACTTTATACGGGCGGAGGAATGTATGCGTCTAAGCTAAACAAAAAGATTAGGCTTAACTTAGACGATCCTCAGCCTCAATCTTTAAATAATGGATTTAAAATTTTTAAGCTCGATGGGGAGTTTTTTACAGGAGAGAAGACTTTTTTATTTGAGCTTCAAATTAAGTCTTTAGTTAATGTATTTTGGGGAGAAATAGATCACAAAATTTTATATAAAAATTATAACTACATGGTGACTGCTGATTTCTTTAAAGACATTATGAATTCCATTATAGATAATCTCACTATGGTAGATAGACAATTGATGATACTTTATGATCATGTGAGAAATTTAGATGCTTCTGTAAATATTTCAGCTGAAAATCAGCTTAAGACTCTGCTTTCTAAAATACTGCACGATGTATTTACACAGAAGATTTATGATGAGCTGGGACTCATGATGAATTTAAAAACTATTACAGATGTAGTAGTTAATTTTCTATTTATGAAATCGATAAAAAATAAAGATTTGACCTATGGAGAAAATTTTATTTCATTAATAAATAGGATAAATCTTACATCCGATTGCGACATGAATATAGAAGATCCAATTGAACTTAAAAAAGAGCCCAAGTATTACGATTCTTTTTCCAAAGGCATTGGAGAAATACTATATGCAAATGTAAATAAGGATTTAGAATGGAATTTGTTTTTCAAGATAATTTCACTTATTAATGAGGCCAGCTACTCAGAAAATTTTACTGAGTTTTTAATTTTTGTAAGGTATGAATACACAATTTCGTTGCTAAGACTATTTGACGAAATGGGTATTGATGAAGACAAGAAGGACTATTTGGAAAGTGAATTACTCTTACTTGTAGTGACTGGGTTTAAAGAAAACCCATCAATACATTTTCTAATGGATAAGTCGCTTAATATGTTTAATGATTTTGTATGTAATGCTAAGAGACTCGAAACAAAGGACGAGCAAGAAATTATTAAAAATTTTAAAGATACATACAAATATAAATAGGATATAACTTTCTAATTTTGATATAATGTTTTTAAGGAGGTTGACATGGAAAATATTGAATCTTTACTTGAAAATCGTGTATTTTATTATTTTGATAAAATCACAAAAGTTCCCAGAGAATCCTTTCATGAAGAAAAAATTCGCGAATTTCTTTTAGATTTTGCTAAAGAACACAATCTAGAATCTCATACAGATGAAGTTGGAAATATAATAATCAAAAAAGAAGCTTCAGAAGGTTATGAAAATTCTGAGTCAATAATCTTGCAAGGCCACATGGATATGGTTTGTGAAAAAGATGAGACGTCAGATATTGATTTTAGAAAAGACCCAATAGAATATAAAATTGAAGGCGATAGAATAGTTGCAGAGCATACAACTTTAGGCGCTGACAATGGAATAGCTGTTGCAATGGTCCTTGCGATTTTGGAAAGTGACGAGTACAAGCATCCAAAAATTGAAGCTCTATTTACAGTAAATGAAGAGAATGGAATGACTGGTGCTAAAAATCTCAACAGCCAATATCTAGATTCTAAAATGCTTTTAAATATTGACTCTGAAGAGGAAGGCAAGGGCTGCGTAAGTTGCGCTGGAGGTCAAAGAGATTTAATAACTTTAGATAAAGAATTTAAAGATATTGATGAAGATTTAGATTTTTATGACCTAATCGTTTCAGGTCTTAAAGGTGGACATTCAGGACAAGAAATTCACAAGGGACTTGGAAATTCAAACAAGATACTAGCAAGAGCCCTATACAGAATATCTGAAAAATTTGATTTAAATCTTATTTCAATAGAGGGTGGAGCAAAACCAAATGCAATTCCAAGACTTGCAAAGGCAAAAATTGCACTTAATTCTAGTGACAAAAAGGATCTTCAAGATTTAATAGTTAAAATTAATGGAGAATTAGTTAAGGAACTTGGAAAAGTAGATCCAAATGTGAGATTAAATCTAGAAGTATCTAAAGAAAAATCAGAAAAAGCCTTTACAGATGATTTGACAGATAGAATTATTAAACTTGTAAATGTACTTCCAGATGGAGTTGAGTCAATGAGTAAAAATATTGACGGGCTTGTGGAAGCTTCTGTAAATGTGGGCGTAATAACTGATGCTATAGATAGAATTGAAATTTTATCAAATGTGAGATCTCAAGTCTCATCATTGAAAAACAATATTGCAAATATAAATAAAATTGCTGCAGAACTTGCTAATGCAAAATTTGAAATACAGTCTGATTATCCAGCTTGGGAATACAAGGAAAATTCAAAATTAAGAGACATTGCAGCTAGTTGCTATAAAGAAATTACAGGAGAAGATTTAATATTTGAAGAAATTCACGCAGGTTTAGAATGTGGACTTTTTAAAGAAACTATTGGAGACATAGATATGTTATCTATTGGTCCAGATATGGACGGAGTTCACGCACCTGGAGAAAATTTATCAATACCTTCGACTGAAAGAGTATTTAAATTTGTAGTTAAAATATTAGAGAATTTAAAATAAAGGGAGGCTTAAAATGAGCGAAAAAGATTTACACAAACATGATTGCGGATGCGGATGTGAAGGACACGATCATAACCATGACGAAGAAGGTTACCAAACTATAACACTAACACTAGATGATGGTTCTGAACTTGTGTGCATAGTTATTGGAATATTTGCATCAAAAGATAAAGAATACATTGCACTTGTTCCTGAAAAGGAAGAAGATGGAGACGAGGTATTCTTATACAGATATAAAGAAATTTCTGAAGAAGAAGTTGAACTAGACGTAATAGAATCTGACGAAGAATTCGAAGAAGTTTCTAATAAATTTGACGAAATTTTTAACGACGAAGACGACGAAGAAGAGTAGGAGAATTTGATGTGCTACAGAAAATACTCTGATTTTTTGAGAGAAAAATTTGGAGAAAAAGTTTATAAATTGCCAATAAAATTAAACTTAACTTGTCCCAATAGAGATGGGACTTGTGGATTTGGCGGATGTATTTTTTGTGGCGAAGAGGGTGGAAGTTTTGAAAATATAGATGGGGATATTAAAAGCCAGCTAATAAAAAATAAAGAGCATATCAGAAAAAGATACAAGGCAAATAAATATATTTCTTATTTTCAGAACTTCACCAATACTTATATGCCCATAGACGATTTCAAAAAATCTATTAGAGAATCTCTAATAGATGACGTTGTGGGTGTAAGCATTTCAACAAGGCCAGACTGCTTGGGCGAGGAATATTTAGATTTTTTAGAAGAGATAAATAGGGATTATTTTGTAACTGTTGAGTTGGGACTTCAAACTTCAAATTATCACAGTTTAAAAAAGTTAAATAGAGGTCACACTCTCGCAGAATTTATTGATGCTTGTATCAAACTCAAGAAAAAAAATATTAATATTTGTGCTCACGTAATTATTGGATTGCCTTGGGATATAGATTTAGATGTAATTGAAACGGCAAAAATATTAAATGTACTTAAAGTGGATGAAGTAAAAATTCACGCTCTCTATATAATGGATGGCACTGTGCTCGCAGATATGTATAAAAGAGGCGAGATTGAAACTATTTCTTTAGAAGATTATAAAAGAAAGGTAATACTCTTTTTAAGACATCTAAATAATGATATAATAATTGAAAGGATAATTGGCAGAGCGCCTAGCGAAAATTCTCTTTTTTGCAATTGGGATACTTCCTGGTGGAAAATAAGAGATGATATAGTAGAGATTATGCAGCAAAATAACTATTGCCAAGGCGATCTAGCGAAAGGAGAATGACAATGATAAAGTATATTTTAGGAAGCAAAGGATCTGGAAAAACTAAATGGCTTATTGACAACGCAAATGAAGATATGAAAAGTGGAGATGGAAATATAGCTTTTGTAGAAGTTGATGACGATCACATCTTTAGTCTTGATTACAATGTGCGACTTATCAATGCAACTGAATACAGATTAAACTCTATTAACAGTTTTTATGGTTTTATTTGCGGACTTTTAGCAATGGATTATGACCTACACAAAATTTATATTGATGGTATATATAAAGTATTGCCACTCAATATCGAAGATTTAGAATATCTTTACAACAGAATTTCAAAAATTCCAGATGCTGAAAACAAAGAAATTTATATAAATGTGGACTATTTAAAATCTGATATGCCAGATTCATTAACTGACCATTCTTTGGAGTTAACTAACGAATAGGTGTGAGATTGTGAATAAAAAATTAATTACAAGAATTATTGCTGTTATCTTAGTTGTAGCTATGGTAGTACCAGTTATTCTTAGTTTGACTTGATAAACATTGAAACATATTAAAAAGAAGAGTCTCTTTGAAGATTTTTTTGAGCACAGGTCTTTTTTAATAATGCAGTACTCAAATGGAGATCTAAATAAGAGAGAGTTTTTGCAAAAAAATTTTGATTATTTTGCACTTAGAAATGCAAGGCCATATATAAAAGTTGATTCCTATGAAAAAGGAATGTATAACTATCAATATTACAATGTGATGGCTAAATATTATCGCGCTCTCGCAATAGATGTAAAAAATACAAAGAAGCACACGCGAGATTATGGATATTATCTAAACCTTACTAATAAATATTACCACTTAAAAGATAGGTCTGTGCTTTCAATTCTTAAATTGCAAAATTTTGAGAATACATCCTCTTATTATATAAAATGTGAATCAAAAGCACTGAGAAATGAATTGTACGAGATAGTTTTAGAAGATAAAAAAGAAGCAATTTTTCATTCAAAAGCTCCTTGGCTTTTAAAAATTTTAAAAAACGAAAATATATTTGAAGATGAGATGAAGACATCAATAATCGATCATTACATTAATGAAAGATACTATTAATAAAGACATGCTTTGCTTGTGAGGTAGGGCATGTCTTTTTAAATTAAAATTGTATTTTATATAAAATCACGTATAATGTTAATGTATGTATATTTTTAAGGGAGGAAAATATGAAAATAAAGGGAATTATATTATCTTTTATACTCGCAATTCCTTGCTACTTGCTTGGAAAGATGTTTCCAGTAATTGGAGGCCCAGTAATTGCCATTATAGTAGGTATGATTTTAAAGAGATTTGTAAAAGAAGAATACGAAGCGGGCATTAGTTTTACAAGTAAAAAAGTATTGCAGTTTGCAGTAATAATGCTTGGATTTTCTATGAATATAAATCAGGTTTTAAAGAGTGGATATGAAAGTTTGCCAGTTATTGTATCTACAATTTCAATTGCTTTAATTACGGCTTTTATAATGTGTAAAATTTTGAAAATGGATAGGGATAATGCAATTTTAGTTG
>JASBZH010000013.1 GCA_029983555.1 Peptoniphilus sp.
TAAAAAGAAATATTTTTTAAAAATAACTTTATCTAATTATTAACTTTATTACACATAAAAAAATGGATTTTAATAAAAAAACTTTTTCCTATTAGTACTTACTATTTTAAAAGTTAGAAATAATTATTATACAAAAGTTTATTTGAAAATTATGATATTTTTCAAAATTTCAATATAGCAAATATATTTCTACTCACTAATTTTTTTATAATACTCTCCCCAATCTTTCATTGCATCTAAAACTGGTTTTAAAGAATAGCCTAAATCAGTTAAAGTGTACTCCACTCTTGGCGGAACTTCAGGATAAACTTTTCTTTTAAGAAGTCCCTCTTTTTCCATCTTCCTCAAATTAGTAGTCAAAACTTTTTGAGATATTCCGTCCACAGATTTCTGTATTTCTCCAAACCTCATGGTGCCATTTAATAGTTCTCTCGTTATTAATACCATCCACTTTGTTCCAATTACAGATAAAGTTGTCTCCACTGGACAATTTGGCAATTTATTTTTACTCATAAAACCTCCATTTTTCTATAATAGTTACTTTTGGGTACTTACAATACTTTTTTGTTTCTACTTCCTTTTTATAACTATTGACATTATAATATAGTTGCAATATAAAAATCAAGGAGGTCAATATATGAAAATTTTAGTAGTATGTTCCAATGGTCGTGTTGGACAAGAAGTTGTAAAAGAATCTTTAAAAAGAGGTCTGGATGTTACTGGTCTTGCGAGAAGCGATAATAAATCTGAAGTTACACAATTTATTAAAAAAGATTTAATGGATCTTACTAAAGACGACATTAAAGACTTTGATGTATTAGTCGACGCTTTCGGTGTTTGGGATGAAAAAGATTTACCTCTTCACATTTCTACATTGAATCACTTAGCTGATATAGTGGCCAATACTGAGAAAAGGCTCTTAGTAGTCGGAGGAGCAGGATCCCTATATATAGATGAGTCACATACAAAACAAGTTCAAGACTTGTCAGATTTTCCAGATGCATTTAAACCATTAGCTTATAATATGGGATTAGCATTAGAAGAACTTAGAAAACGTGATGATGTAAATTGGACATATATTAGTCCGGCTGCAGATTTTCAAGCTGATGGAGAAAGAACTGGTTCATATATCTTAGGAGGAGAAGAATATTTTACAAACTCCGATGGTGAAAGTATTATTTCATATTCAGATTATGCAATAGCTATGGTAGATGAAATTGAAAATAATAAACATAATAAAGAGCGTATTTCTGTAGTTCGCAAATAATTAATTAAAAAAAGAGTGCGCATTGACGTACTCTTTTGATGTTATTTAAATACAAGCTTAACTTCTGTCGCCGAAATATAAAATTCTAAAATTTAAGCTGTATTAAATTAATTATTATTGTAATTTTTCTTTCCATATATGTGCTTCTTTTAGAAGTTCGTCAATCATATCCTTTTTAGCCAAAGTATATTTCTCTCTGTCATCTGGAAATTGTAAGGCTAGCTTTTGTTTTAAATTGTCATATAATCTAGCTTTTTGAGGAAAAGTATTTAAATAATCCCTAAAATATACATAATTATACCACTCCTCACTTTTCCATTTAACCACATGAATATGATGAGTCCTGTAATCTTTTTCAAAATCTCCTTTAACAAATAATAATTTTTTAGAAGTTTCTTTACCTCTGTAAATATATCCATGTTGTTCTAAAATACTTGTATTTTTCATAATATCATGAAAATTATCTACGCCTACTACAATATCAATAATTGGTTTTGCGTGAATGGATACAATGGCTGTACTTCCAATATGCTGAGCATCTATAATAGTATTAGGTAAAAGATCTTTTAATTCTTCAATTGTATTTTTTGCTTCATCTTCCCATTTTCCTTGATGAGTTATAAGTAATACCTTACCTCTTTTTAAACCTAACATATAATTAAATTCTCCCATATTTTTAAACTAAATGTCTGTAACTCAGAATCCTTTTTATAATTATGACTATAATCAAGCTATATAAACTAAATTAATTTAATCAAACTGCCATTTATCTGAATTTTTCTAGCCTAACTAATCCTTCTTTATCGGGTGAAGCTACACCATTTTTATAATTATATCCCATTTTTATATAAAAATTAGTTGCAGTAATAGAAGCGGGAATTTCTATTCGCTTTGAGCGTTTAAAAAACTCATCATTCTCGAGCGCTTCGATAATAAATTTTCACACGCCTTTACCTTGATATTTTGGCAAAACAAAAATAGTTAAAAGAATACTTTCATCTTTTTTGCTCCAATATGGACCTATAGCACCAGTTCCAATAATATTTTTATCATCACATGCAACATAAAAGTGTGTTAAACTAGCTCTTTGTATAATATTTTGAGGCTGCAATCTTTTTACATCATTTTCAATATATTCTAAGGAATAATCTTTAATGTTTGATGTTCTAAGTGTAGTGGCTATTAGTTTAGATACTTCTTCTGCATCTTTGTTTTCAAATCTTCTTACTATCATCTATATTTCTCCCAACAATTGTTCTTATTTTATTTAATAATAAATAATTAATTATATTATTTCCCAATTTATATTTAATAAAGCATCATAATTTTTTTCATTATCTTTAAAAAGTCTGCCTCTAAAGGGAATTTCGTAAGAGATTTTTTTCCCTACATGTTTAAAGGTAATATATGCTTTTCTTGACTTCTTATCAACGTTAAAATCTTCTACTTCATTTTCAGGCATAAGATAAAAATTATCTTTATCTGAATTTGAAATCTCTTTTTCATATATCCCTTTATTGTCAAACACTAATATAAAAGTCCTATTGCTATCATATGTATTGTAAAGATTACTCATTATAAGTTTCAATCCCTTTTTAACTGGACTATTGTGTTTAAAAGCTATGAGATAATTTTTGCCATTTCCAAATTTTTCTTCGACTTCTCTTTTCAAATCATCTTTATCATTAAATAATAATCCCATATACTCCTCCTATTTAAAAATAAACACTTCTGTAATATCCTTATCAAGTACTTTTGCTATTTTATATGCCGTTTCTAGAGTAGGACTTATTGTATTATTTTCATATGCCATAATGGACCTTCTCTTAAGTCCCACTGCTTTAGCGAGTTTTTGTTGAGAAAGGTTTTTTTCCTTTCTAAACTCTCGTATTTTATTTTCAATTTTTACTTCCATATTAATTCCTTTGTTACATTTATAGTACTAAATATGTTACATTTATAGTACCATTTTTGTTGTGTCTTGTAAAGAAAACACAAAAATTTCAACTAATTCATAACTATTAGTTTCTTTATTAAAAATATAAAAAACCATTGAAAAATCAAATTCCAATGGTTTAAAAATACTAATTTAATTTAGAAAATATAAGTTTTTGACTAACTATAACTGTTATATAAATAACGGTTGTTATAGCTACAGTGTAGAAACTTATATTTTGTCTATATTTTATCAATAATACTGATGTTAAGATAATAAGTAAAATTGAAATAAAAATATCAAAATTAATAACAAACTTATTATTTATTCTTTTAAATAAATTTCCGGTATATATATACACAATTATGCTGGAAAGTAAAAATTTAAAATCTACCATGTTTTTGCCAATAATTATTGATAACCCTGCAAAAAATAAAAATACACTTAGATAATATATAACTTTATTCATATTAATAATTAGTTTACTACTCAACTTTTAACGAGATTTTTTGGTTCTTTCCCATCAAAAACTTTTATTACATCATTTGCTGCAGAATTTGCCATCTCTATCCTAGCTTCATAAGTATCATTTCCTATATGAGGAGTGAGAACGACATTATCAAGTTTTAACAAATCCTCATTTATCCTTGGTTCTTCTTCATGAGTATCAATTGCAGCCCCAGCTATCTTTTCATCTTTTAAAGCATTATATAAAGCTTTTTCATCAACTATGCCACCTCTTGCTGTATTTATTAAATAAGCACTTTCTTTCATTTTGTCCAGCTCATCTTTTCCAATAAAATGATGATTATCTTCTGTATAATTCATTTGAAGAATTATATAATCAGCTTTTTTTAGCCCTTCTTCAAAATCGATATATTCAGCACCTATTTCTTCTTCTGCCTTTTTAAACTGAGATCTCTCTTTAATATCGTAATAAGAAATATTCATATGAAGACCTTTAGCCATTCTTGCTATTTCCTTGCCAATATTTCCAAAACCAATAATAAATAAATTTTTATAAGATACTTGGTGTCCTCCTAAAAATCCCATAACTTGCCATCCATCAAAAGAATTTTCTCTAACCATTTTTTGATTTTTTAAAATTTCTCTTGATAACGAAAGCATTAATCCTATAGCTGTTTCTGCTGTAGAAGCGACAGAATTTTTCCCCGGTGTATTTGTAAGTAAAACATTATTTTCTTTTGCACTTTGAGCATCTATATTATTTACACCCGCACCTATATTTGCTATTATCTTAAGATTTTTACTAGCCTCTATTATCTTTGAAGTTATAGTTACATTTACTCCAGTTATAATGGCATCCACATCTTTTGAATTTTCGATTATTTCTTCTTCTGATGGAGTTTCTAGTTTGTCAAATATATTCAACTCTATATTTGCATTTTTTAAAATATCTAAAGTCTCTTTGGGTAGTTTTACGGCTGAATAAACTTTTCGCGCCATCTTCAATCACAATCCTTTCATTAATTTTTCTCGCTTACCTATTAAATTTTATACCCAAATATGAACGAGCTAATTTTTCCATCAGACTTTGTATTAATTTAATATAAAGCTTTCTCTTTGAAAAACTTAATATTTACGCGCATACTTTTAAAAGATTTGTATATAAAAATAGCACCTATTAAATAGATGCTATTTTTATTATTTAATTTTTCTTTTTTGAGATGAGTTTTTTGTATTCGTCTTCTAATTTTTTTCTTTCTTCTTTAGGTATATCCATTGCTAATCTCGAACTTATCGAAGATATCCTAAAATCCAGTAATAATTCGTCTTCACCATTATTTTTATCAGTCCTATTTTTTCTCTTTCTATATTGTGTTAAATTCCCATCAAAACTTATAATGCTTTTATTCTCAATGATTAAAAGTGTATTTGCTATATTATTTATAAATTCCTCGTCATGTGTTACAAAAATAAATGGTCTGTCATATGATTTTAAAAGATCTTCTAGACTTTCAATCGCCCTTATATCTAAAAAGTTTGTTGGTTCGTCAAATATAAGATAGTTAAAGTCTGATGTTAAAATTTTAGCCAGTTTAACTTTAGCTTTTTCTCCGTCGCTTAATACATCTATATTTTTCAAACTATCATTATTTTTAAATCCCAGCCTTGCCAGCACAATTCTTGTCATTGTTTCATCATATATTGACGTATTTAATGTGTTTTCCAATACACTTTTATTATTTTCTAGGATATCATTCATTTGGCTAAAATAACCTAATTTGAGATTTGGATGAACCCATATATTTTCTTTTTCAAGAATCATATTTAATAGAGTTGACTTTCCAGTACCATTATCGCCTATAAGAGCCACTTTAGAATTATTTTTAATAATAAACTTAGTTTTTTCAAATAAAACTTTATTTTTAAATCTTTTATTTAAATTTTCTGACTTTATCAAAATTTTGGAATGAATCCTTTTGCTATCTGGAACAGATAATTTTATTTCTACTTCTTCTTTAGGTTTCTCTTTAATATCAAGCTGGTTAATTCTAGATTCTACAGCTTTAACTTGTTTATCGAGCCTTTTCTTGTTCTCTTGGCCGCCCATTTTGTGAAGTCTTGCCTCTGAATTGCCCATTCTCTTGGGTACAGTTTTAATTCTTGAAGATTGATTTTTAATATTAATCGCTAAATTTTTTAGTCTTCTTTTTTCTTTTTCATACTTTATATATTCTTTTTCTTTAAACTTATTTCTTTTTTCTCTTTCTTCAAGATAGAATTTATAGTCCCCATTGTACTCTTCAATTTTACCATCAAATAGTTCAAAAATTTTATTACAAGTTTTATTTATAAAATCACGATCATGAGAGATAAGGAGATAACCCTTTTCTCTAGAGTTTAATCTTTCTATAAGCTCATCTTTTTGTCTAATATCTAAGTGTGATGTCGGCTCATCCATCAAAATAAATTTAAATTTATCATATAATAAGTCTATAAGCTTTAATCTTTGATATTCTCCGGGACTATATCTTTCATTTGGGTTTAATTTTGCTCTCGAATAAATTTCACCAGAAATATCTTTATCTCTATTATCATAATTTAAAAGATATCCCAGCTTCCCGTCCACATTTACTTCTCCCGTGTATTCATTATCTATTCCTAGAATAATTTTTAGCAGTGTTGTTTTTCCCGCTCCATTATCTCCTATCAAAGCTACTCTATCTGTGTCATTTATTGATAAATTTTCAATTTCAAATAATTTTCTATAAGGTAATGTTTTTCTTAAATTTTGTATATATATCATAAATCCTCCTATTTTTGAGAGGATCTTTCCTCTCTTAGTCATTCATAAAATCATTTGTATTAATCATTTTTCTATACCTCCTAATTTTTATTGTATATATTATAACACGTAAAATTTTACTAAACGTATTTAACCACTTTATAATGTATCGATTTATTTTTGTTTTATTCGCTTAATATTTTATCAAAACTTATCTTAGTTACAATCGCAATTTAACAAAACAAAAGGACTTCAAGTAATTTGTATTTATACTTGAAATCCTTTCTTATAATAAGCTTCTACCTATAATTTTTTGATAATAGACATATTCTTCACATGTCTTTATATGATAATATAATAACATTGTAAATTTTAAATTCTTTAGCGTAAAATATATCTATAAAAAGTCTTAACCATCAGCTAATCTAGTAGCTTGTTCTGCATATAGTTATCTATTATCAGTAGTACTTATCTTATAATGATGATCTGTATTTTCTAGTATCATTTCATTTCTTACTCTCATAAATATCATAATAATACCTATTGCCAAAATAATATGTCCAATTCCAGAAATTCCGGAAATAGCATTTATATTTATGATATTTTTGCCATCACCTACTACATCGAAAATACCGTATACTGTCATAGAGACTAAGGTAATAACAAGACCAATATTGTAAATATGAAATGACTTTTCTATATTTTTCGAAATATTTTTGTCTATTTTATTAACTAAGATATATAGCATCAACAAAACTAAACATCCCAAAACAATAGTGTGAACATGTAGTTTTGACAAATGACTCTCTGCAGTAAAGTCAAAAAACTTTGTAAACTCTCTATAGAACACTCCTGCAACTAAACCCATTATCAAATAACAAATCGACGTATCATATATATTCTTAATACCAAAACGTGGAATACATTGCCTAAATCCTAAAACTATTATTCCAACGTAAGCCAGTGTTTTTGGAATCATAAGAAGTCCGATTGTCGGAATTTGTTCTGACCACAAAACCACAGGAATATAAAATAGAAAACTTAAAAATATCAATAAACTCATGTGCTCAAGTCCCTTAACCTTTCTATTCTTGTAAGTCCAAATGATTAAGAGAGCTCCCATTATGACAAAAGGAATATTTCTAAGAACACTCATTTTATAGTTCTCTTCAGCTCCCCAATTATTTTGAGGTAACAGTATTAGTGCAATTCTACTAATCGTCAATATTATAATAAGCCATTTCTTTGTTTCGTTTCTGTCACTTGTAATAGATCTATAATAAAAATAAAACATCAAGTAGAATATAGTCATTGTAATTCCAGTAACAAATTTTCCCCATGAAAGCGCCGAATTAAATACCTCAAATCCGTTAGGTGAGAGTTGTGCAACAACCCTTGGTATTAAATGAAAAGCATCTCCAACTCCAAGAGTTATTGCCATAATGCCAAACATTTTTGATTTTTTAGTATTTTCAAAAATCAATCTAATTCCAAGCCCAATTATTACTGTTAAATACATAATATCAAATATTGATTCACCCAAATTCATTATAATCAACTCCTCTCTTTAACCAATTCACATATAAATCAAAATGTTCTATAAATTCTTCTCTTGACCAGTTATTTAAAAATGCTCTTTTAATTAAATTATGGATGACCGCTTTTGTAAACTCCATTGTCTCATTATTTAAATGCAGCATTTCTTGTGAAGAATCTTTCTTTTTCCTATAACTGTTCCAACTAGTTTCTAAATTAGGATTCCAGTAAAGATATCTATTTTTATACAGAGAATAATTTTCTGGTTCAAAAATTAATGTACTCACTTTTAACCCATATTCATTTAAAGTTTCAAAAACATCGTAATTATTATTAATCAATAATTTGTTAAATAGTCTGTGGATGTCTGTCGTCTCCATATCAAGAATCATAAAGTATGCATCTTCTAAATCATCAAAATACTGATAAAAACTTCCCCTTGCTATCCCTGATTTCTCAACAACTTCCTTGATATTTGCATCAAAAATCGTTTTATTCTTAAAAGTATCTTTTAAAGCTGAAATAATTTTCTTTTTCTTTTGTTCCGATAAATTATTAAAAGTCTCGCTTGGCATATTAATCCCTCAATTATTTTTATAGAATTAAAAAAGAATATGTAATTTTCATTGACTATTCTTTAACTTTCTTAATATCATTTTAAATGACACCGTGTCATTTTTCAAGTCTTAAATTGCTATTTTGACTATTATTTGTAAAAAATATACACCCAATAATTGGGTGCATAATTAAATATTATTTGTTAGTATACCTCTTTTTATCCTTATCATATTGATTAAGAACTCCGGTGTATCCGTTTTCTTTTAGTGCTTCTCTCACATAATCTCTAATTTCCTTAGTTGGATAGACATTTCTACTTATGGATTTCATGCGCCTAAGTACATGATTTACGATAAGATTGATATCACCTGCAGTCATACCACAGTCCACCTCATCAGAAGTGGATGCAATCGAGTTGTAAATCTTCTCTTTGTCAAAGGGCTCTACATCTCCACGTTTCTTTAAAACCCACTCGCCTTTGTCACCAAACATTTTATCAAGTACATCTATTTTTAAATTTTCAAGTATAGATGAAACTTCACTTGGACTGACATCATTATCTTTAAAATATTCTAAAATTTGTTTTGTTAAATCTTTCATATTCCTTTCCTTTTTTAAAATATATACCACATCGTTATAAAATAAAACAATTTATAACATTACAACTTTATATTTATCAGAGTAAATAAAAATTATATAAAATAAAATTTTCTAAATATTATTAATTTATAAAAGCAAAATACAGCAAATCCATTTTATTTACTTATCCTAATTCATTTATACTAATCGAAATCAATGAAATAATTACTTAACTGCTCTAGTTGCAATGTATGTTTTAATATTTAATTCGTGCAATCTTCCAAAACCATTAGTATCTTCATATATATCAAGTAAAGTAAATCCTGCCTTTAATTGGCCGCCTATTTGCTCTGTCATATTGTGTGAAAATTGCATCCCCGCATTTTCTTTTTCCATAAATTCTCTAGCATTTTCATCTTTTAAAGGATTAAATGGCATTTTAAAGACAATTTCTTTTTCATCACTATCCACAATATAATTTATTTCATTGTTTAAGCCTGCTAAGAAAATACCACCTTTTTTCAAAACTCTATACACTTCGTTAAAGACTTGATATACATCTTCAACATAACAATTGGAAACAGGATGAAAGACTATATCAAAAGTCTCATCGTCAAATGGCAAAGTTTTTGTCATATCGCCTTCAATTGCTTTAATTTCATAACCTTCCCTTTTAGAAATTTTAATTTCACTCTCTATTTGTTTGGAAGAATAATCAAGAACAGTACAGTCTGCACCTAAAGCATTAAATATTGGCATTTGTTGGCCACCACCTGAAGCTAAACCTAAAATTTTCTTGTCTTTTAAGTCTTTAATCCATTCATGTGGAACAGGTACAGTAGGCGTTAGAAAAACTTCCCATTTTCCATTTTTTGCATTGATATATTCTTCATGAGAAACAGATTTGCCCCATTCCCAGCCTTCTTCAATCCATCTGTCAATAGTTTCTTTATTTATATTTTGATATGATTTCATAAATAATTAACCTCCAAAATTAGTTTTCCATTATTTTATTTCCTAGACATCAATACTATAGTCTCAAATTTGATTAATTATTGCAATGAACTATCTAAATGAAAAAATTAAATCAAATACAAAGAATTGTTTCTGCAGTAAAGATTTGGCTGAACTTCAATCTAAACTAAATATACCAAGGACTTAGAAAGATTTAGCATATTTGCATAAATATATAATAAAAGCTACAAAATAAACCTTCATAACCTTACCATAGAAAAGACGTCGCCTTCACTTTCTAAGAATTATAATATCAAACACATCAAAGAAAAACACTGAAGAATTTAAATCAGATATTAAGGAATTACTTAAAATACATGATTTAACTTTGTAAGAAAAATAAAAGAATAAATATTACTGAGTATAGCTAATAAAATAATTAAAGGTATTCTCTTCCACTTTTTCTTTATGTTAAAAATAAGAAATTTAATCATAGATTTTCACCTTCACTTATTTTCCACATATATTCATCTTCCAGGCTTACATTAAATTCTTTAATATCAACTTTGCTCTTAGGACCTGTAGCAATAATTTTTTTACATTCTCTTCTAAACGTAAAAACATTATTATTACAAGAATATTCTTGAAATTCGTATAAAGTACAAAACTCTCTAATTCCTAAATTTTTTGATGCTTGCAAAAGCAAATCATCTATCTTTCCTTGATATATTAATTTTCCTTGTTCAATAATTAATAATTCTTCACATATATGTTCAATATCCTCTACTAAGTGTGTTGACAATATTACGATATTCTCTTTGGCATACTCGCTCAAAAGTTTCCTAATATATATTCTTTCTTTTGGATCAACACCAGCTGTAGGTTCATCTACAATTAATATCTTTGGAGTACCAAGCATTGCTTGAGATAAGCCAAGCCTACGTTTCATTCCTCCTGATAATTCTTTATATTTTTTATTTTTACATTCTAATAAATTAACTTTTTCTAAAAGTGAATTTATTTCATCTTTTCTATTTGATTTTATTGTATTTCTTAGTATCGAGATCTCTTCCATAATTTCATAAACTGTAAAATCCGGATACATTCCAAAGTCTTGAGGGAGATAACCTATTAATCAATCAATTTCTTTCTTTTCTAAATAATTTCCATTATCTTTAAATAATATTTCTCCAGATGTTTCTTTAATCAAACTGGTAATCATCCTAAACAGAGTTGTTTTACCAGCTCCGTTTCTACCTAACACTTCATATATGCCTTTATGCATAGTACAACTAACACTATCAATAGCCTTAATTTTGCCATACTTTTTGTCTAAGTTACTAATTAAAATTTCCATCAAAATCGAACCCTTTAATAAATATACAATTATATCTAAATATATTTACACACATTAATAGCACGCCCAAAGAGAAATTGCACCGTTTCATTTATTATTTTTTAACTTTACTTAAATAATTTATCGTTTCATTTACTAATAATTTTTTTATTATTCTTTACTATTTAATTTTATATTGTCTAAATTTTAATTTCAGCTAACCTTTGTGAATATAAAAGCACTAGGACTTAAAATCCTAATGCTAATTAAAATTAGCTGATGTAACAAAGTTCTAATATTTTCTCTATTATCTATTAATAATTTCTAAAATCTAGTTTTGATATATTCTTGATAGAGCTAATGCAAGGCTTCTTACACTTGTATTTAATTATTTAGCTAATCTTTTCTAGAAAGTCCGTGTCTCTAATAAAGCTTTATCTAATCGCTTACGCTTTTGTTAGATAAGTTCAGTGTTACTGGATTAAGCTTAAGATATTTGTTTACATCGTGTATTTCAGATTCGGTATGTTTTATCTCCGTATTAACTTATTTATAAGTGGTCTGTAACTTAGTAGTATTTCCTTCATACTTTTAATTCAATTTGTCAATACCTCCCTCCTTTAATTTTAAGCATCAAAAAACACCTACCATTTTGTAAATAGGTGTCAAAAATCATTATTTAATTTTTTAATAATAGATAATCCAATTACAACAGTTAACCAATAACAAACCTCACTTAGAAATATTATTAATAACATTTCTTTTGTATGAGTCTTATTTATATCATATTTCAAAAAATAAAAAACACCTATAATAAAAAGTACAACGATATTATACATTAAAACTCTCAAGATCGTATTTTTCATTAATGATATCCCCCTTTTACTCCAATGTAAACTCGTAATATATTCTCCGTCAGTGGTATAAAAATCTCCATAGAATCTTATGTAATGTTTTCCCTTTCTACAAGGACTTGAATATACATACACTTGCTCGAACAACCATGGCATAAGTCCAGGTGCCCCTAGTAATCCAGCAGAAGTATCTGCCATTACAAATGCCATCAATAGACTTACTATTTTTTTCATTCAACTGTTTAATTCTTTTTATATTATGCTATTTGTCGACAAAGCAAAAGCTAACCTACTAAATAGGTGCTAGATTAACAATTAATACGTCTAGTTATGTGAAGAATCTAATGAGTTTGTATTTGTTTATTTGTTTTTTATCTCTTTATACTTATTTGCATTTCCTATACCAAAAAGCATAGAACCAATTATCCATGCATATTCAGTTTTTCCAGTTTTATAGGACATATATACTGAAACTATAAGTGCAATAAATGCAATAATAGCTAATATTAACCATAGGTTCTTTTTGTCCATTTTATTCCTCCAAGAGTTTTTATCTTATATTTTTATTTTATAAACTTCTAATTATCTTTATTTTCATTTTATAATTTTTAAATTTGTATTTCAGCTAACTTTTGTGAATACTTTATAATATTATATTTTCTAAACATAATATTAACTATCTACTTAAGGCATATAACTTAGACTCCTTTAAGTAAAAATAATGGCAGTCCGAATATTGTCGATATTTATTTATGTTACTTTGCTATATTCTTTTTCTTTTATTTAGTCTTTTTATTAGACTCAAAATTCTGTATATGCTCTAATTTAGAATATAATATACTCACGTTATTACAAATTGAATATAATTAAATCTTATAATAAGTATATACTCCTACTATGAAAAGAATTATCAATATTAATAATATTATTATGATAATATTCTTTGCATCTTTTTTCATTATTAATTCTTCCATTGTGTAATAAATTATACTTTCCCATTTTTTAGCATATTTATCTATTTGATTTTTATAGCCTTATATCTCATAAAATGAGTACAATGTCTTCATTCTTATACCTTTGATAATATATATACTTCATATGTTTTATCCTTAGAATAAGTATAAATAGCTTACTAAATTATAGTGCATTAATTTATTTTAATCCAATAATAAATTTATATCATTTTTTGAATAATTTTTTAAATATAAGGATGCTAGAATCCTTATTTTAAAGAAAATTATACTTATGTAACTAGAAAGTTTAGCTTCAAAAAAATAAAAAATATATTCAACCCTAATGGAAATAATAAAATATATAACCAATATAATTTCTTATAATTATAAACCCATGGTATTAAAATAAGAGTGGAAAACAGAATTGACTATGATTATCGCAATCTAGTCTTAACAATAGTTACACCGTCTCTACATAGCTCGAGTTAACAAAATGAATAATAATTTATATTTTCAATAAGTTCTATCTATTTTTAATTGAATCAAATCGAAAGGAAACCCTGACACCTGGATAAGTATTTTCGATTAAAAAACTTCCTCCTAATATTTCTGCTATCTGTTTTGATATAAATAATCCCAATCCATGAGTCATTACATGGCTAATATCCGAATTTTGAACTTTCGCTATTAATTCTTCTGGTATACCGTCTCCTTCATCTTCAATGGAAATTAATATTTTATCTTTCACAGAACATGTTGAAACCTTGATTTTTCCATCAGTATAAATTAAAGAATTCTTTAATATATTTTCAAGCATCCTATAAAACAAATTACTATCCATATTTATTTTTACATCATCTAGCTTATTATCAAAAATTATTTCTCTATCAGGATTCTCGTTTAATTTTTCAACAATTAATTTTCTGAGTATAGGTATGGGATCTTGCATAGTAAATTTATCTTTGCTAAGTGAATTGATACTCATTGTCAAGTTTAAATCTTCTATTATCTTAGAAATTTTTAACACTTGTCCTTGCATTTTACTAACTTCTTCTATATTTTTTTCATCTTTTACTTCATTTAATCCCCATGATATTTTTGCAAGAGGTGTCCTAATATCGTGACTAATTCCCCTAATCCACTTTGCTTGTGTATCTTTTAAATCATGGTATTTCCTGTTTGCATCATTTATTGCTTTTGAAAGATCTGAAAGCTCTCCAACTTCTTCTAGTTTATCAAAGTCATCGTCATAAATCTTTCCTATTGATTTTTGGACTGGGTCTAACATTTTAAAGACGTTTTTAATGTCTACCTTATACATTAAATAAACTAAAAACAAAAATATGAGCAAAAAAGCGCCAGATAACCTTAAATTAAAGGTGAAATTTTCATAGTCCACAAAATTAATTGGAAACTTATCAAAGGAATTTTTGGAATAGGCAAACACTATTAATCCGTCTCCTGCTATATAAGTAAAGACAGGGTAGTCATTTAAGTAGTACCTGGTAAACCTTGCAATATCTGTAATTTCAAATTTATCCTTAACAACATTTGGTTTATTAAAACTTTCAACTACTTTTCCGTCCTTATTAAGCCTAATGGCCCAAATATTTCTCTCTTCTAAATATTTTTTATTTTTTTCATTTAAATAAATATCACTTTTGTTTTCGTCTACAAAATTAAATACTTCATCCGGATAAGGGTTATTGGCTCTACTCTTATAATTAACATAAAGTATACTCATCAACATTAAACCGAGAAGAAATAATAGCAAAATTATTCGGACAACAATTTTAGTGAATCTTTTTAAAATATAATTAAGCATTAAAAATCCTCTGAAGCTACTAATTTATAACCTAAACCCTTTATAGTTACTAAAATTTTGGGGTTCTTTGGGTCTTCTTCTAATTTTTCTCGAATTCGGTAAATATGGGTAATTAACGTATTTTCATAACCATAGGTTTCTCCCCATACATCATCTAATATTTGATTAATTGATACAATCTTATTCAAATTGTTTGATAAAAGATCTAAAATTTGAAATTGTTTAGCAGTAAGATTCTCTTCCTTATCATTTTTAATTAACATTGCCTTTTGTTTATCAAAAATTACGTTACCTAATTTTACCCTTTCTTCCTTCATGAAACCTTGAGATCTTCTTAAAACTGCTTCTATTCTCCAAAGAAGATCTTCTGGTAAAAAAGGTTTCACTATATAATCGTCTGCTTCACTTTCAAATCCTTCTCTCCTGTCTTCGATACCATCTAAGGCAGACAGAATTATTACAGGTACTTTTGATTTTTTTCTAATATTTTTTAACAAATTAAAACCACTTCCATCAGGTAACATTAAATCTAGGACAATTAGATCTAAGTCACTATTTGATATTTTGAATTCAGCTTCTACTAAGTTTTTTGCCGTTAAAACTTTTCCAAATCCCTTATTTTTTAAATATTTATATAGACTTTCTAACAACTCTTTATCATCATCAATAATTAAAATTGTGTAATCCATTTTTTCACTCACAATTCTCTCTCCTTTAATCTTATTATATACTGATTTTCTTAAATCTATAGTAAATTTCCCGAATATTTCAATTTGTGATGTAAAAGTGACCTTACTGAAATTATACCTTGACTTTTAATTGATAGTATAGGTTTAAGAAAGGTGACGTATTATGAATGAAATATTAAAAATCGAAAATCTAAAAAAATTTTATAATGGTGTCTGCGTATTGGACATTGAGAATCTTGGAATCGAAGAAAAATCTATATATGGCTTAATTGGACCCAATGGCGCTGGTAAGTCTACACTGATGAAGTTGATTTTAGGACTTGTAAAAAAAGATTCTGGAAAAATTTTTCTATTTGGAAAAGAATTAAATAAAAATAATCAAAAAGATTTTAATAGAGTCCTAGGAGCTTTGATTGAAAACCCATCTTTTTACGATCATCTCACAGGTTATGAAAATTTAGAAATAATTTGTAGTCTTAAAAATATAAGTAAAAATGAAATTGCAAAAACTTTAGAACTTGTAGGTCTAAAAGATGCTGCATATAAAAAAGCTCGTGAGTATTCGCTCGGTATGAAGCAAAGACTTGGAATTGCCATCGCTCTAATAGGAAATCCTAAAATGTTAATTTTGGATGAGCCTATTAATGGGCTAGATCCTCAAGGCATAGAAGAAATGAGAAATCTTTTTAATAATATTGTTAATAACTCTTCTACTAGCATTTTAATTTCATCTCACATACTAGATGAAATAGAAAAAATTTCTACCCATATTGGAATATTAAAAAGTGGAAATTTAATTTATAATGGAAAACTTTCTGATTATAGAAAGCTTCATCCTCCATTTATCTCAATTGAAACATCTGACAATATTAAAACTTCTTCTCTTTTAAATCTTTCTAAGGAAAATATAAGAAATAACAAATTAATTCTTGGTAAGAAATCTAATGAAGAAATTGGGAAAATTGTAAATTATCTCTATGGAAAAGTAGACATTTATAGAATAGAAGAAGAAAAGGAAAGTCTTGAAAAGTTATTTATAGCAGAAACAAGAGGAGATAAATAATGAAGAACTTAGAAAACAAAAAGTTTAAAAAGCTAGGTATTAATTTTTTATTGTTTATAATTTTTGTCACTCATATCTTACTTTCAGTAGGACTTACATTTTCTAAATCTGCAGTAAATTCTAAATATTTATTATATGAAATTTTAGATGCCTACTTTCTTATAAGTCTAATAATCAATCCAATTTTAATATCTTCACTTGCAAAAAAAGTAATTGAAATTGAAGAAAAAAATAATATGTGGCAGTTACAAATTAGTCTAGGTGAAAAAGTTAGAGATATTCTACTAAATAAGTTTAAGAATTTGTCATTGAAATTATTATTACTACAAGTTTTTGAGTGGATCCTATTAGTAGGTCTTTCAACAAAATCACAGTATTTTGTTTTCGTTGGAGATGTTCCAATAAGACTATTGATTTTATTCTTATCCGTTTTGTTTACAAACTTGTTTTTCCTCGCTCTATTTATGATTTCGGAAATGAAGACACAAAAAGTTTATCTTACATCTTTTCTATCAATAATTGGGGCACTTACTGGAATAATTTGTATGTTGACATCTCGTTTGTTAAGCTATATAAATCCTTTTTCTTGGATATCTTGCCTAATAAATATATCTTATGTAAAAAAAGGAAATGAATTTATAAAATTATTAAATCCATTACAATATTATATTCCAATTATAAGCTTCTTAGTTTTAATACTCAGTATATTTTATATTAAGAACATGAAAAAATTCATTTTAGAAAAAGAATAAGGAGGAATAAAATGTTAAAATTAGAATTTAAAAAAATAAAATTTTTAAACTTATTATTAACAACAGTTATTATACCTTTACTTGCCAGTATTTTTGGATTAATAAATTATTTGAGAAATATTGAAATACTAGGCTTTGAGTGGAAAAGTCTGTGGACACAAGTAACTTTATTTTACTTTACATTTTTCTTTATACCTCTTATAGTAATAGTAGTAGCAAGTCTATGGTCAGTAGAACATAAATCCGGTCTTAAACTTATAAGGCTTAGCCCAGTTAAAAACAAGTCTTTTATAATTTCTAAAGGAGTTTTATCTTTACTTATAGTTGCTTTTACACAAATATATTTTTTATTACTATTTTATCTTGAAGGTAAATTTATTTGTAAATTCCAAGATACGGATTTTGGGATTTATATTTACTATATAATTTTAAGTATTATTCTTTCCCTCCCTATGATTTTCATCTTTCAATATTTGTCTGTAAAAATAAAATCACTAGGTATAATAATACTTCTATCAGCCTTTATTTCAATCTTAGGTTTTGCTTTAACAGCACAAAATATAGTCCCTTTTTTATCTAAGGTTATGGGTCTTAGTTATCTTGCTTTACAACTTAATAATGGAAATATTATAAGTCTACAATCTATAAGTTTATTATTTATTTTTGGTATTGTTGAAATAATAATATTTTCTATACTTGCGAATAAATCGTTAAAATATGAAAAATAAAACAAAGATGTCAGTCGCTTTTTGACAAATATAAGATTAAAAAAAGAAGAAGTATATGATGTACTTCTTCTTTTGTCATTCTATTTTCTTTTAAAAAATCTCGCACACCGGATGCTCTGCTACATATTTTCTACTAATAAATATACACTTTTACTAGAATGCTTAAGAGTTCGTGAATCACTATATCTTTCATAATTTTTATTCTTTCTAATGCTCCTTACAGACTCGTTCTCCAACTAACTCTAGGCATCATCATAGTATCTTAGTTTTTTAAGATTAAATTGTTCTATGTAGTATTACTTAAACATTTGCCAAATTATTTTAAATTCTCAATCCAATCAAATATTATTAATATTTTTTCATTTAAGTGCACATATAAATATAAACTTTAATATTCCTAGCTATTTTAAATTATAGATAAGGCATTAAAATACGTACTTCAGCACCTTTTGCATCAGATCTGTTATTTAAAAATAATTTCCCACCATGTTTTTCAATTATTTCATTAGAAATAAAAAGCCCTAATCCATAATTAGTTGATGAGTGTCTGCTTTTATCTCCACGATAAAATTGTTTCGTTCCATGAACCAGATCTTCCTTTGAAAACCCTGGACCACTGTCTAACACTATAACATTAAGTATTCCTGATGTTGAAAATATTTTAAGTTCTATTAAAGATTCCGCTGGAGAGTACTCGATAGCATTACTAAAAATATTTTGTATTGCTCTTTCCAACGATTTAATATCCACCATTAATTTACCATCATCAAAATTAATTGATTCTAAGAGTGTAAAATTATAAGCCAATGTTATTTCTCTAGCAATTTCCATTATCCTATTAACAACATTTGAAATATCTATTTCTTCTAAATCTAAATTATCAAATTTATTTGATTTATTCATCATCATTAAAGCGCTTACGTAATCTGAAATTCGGTTTGAATTTTTTATTATAAAGTTAGTATATGTCTCCTGTTCCTCAGTAAGTTCTGTATCATTAAGTAGCTCTGCATTTCCTCTAACAATAGAAAGTGGCGTTTTTATATCATGTGTTAATGCAGATATTTGACTCTTTCGATTTTCTTCCTCTTCCCAATTCTTCTTTAAGGATTCACTTAATTCCACTTGCATTTTCTCTAAACCATTTATTACTACATTAAATTCTTTTATACTCGTTTTGCCAATCTTAAAGTCTAAATTTTGCTCTGAAATTTTTTCTGATGCTACAAGTATCGGCCTAAGCTCTTTAGTTAATCGTCTGGAATAAATAACCGTGATCACAAAGATCATGATAAAGCAAAAAACCATGAGCATAATTAAATATAAAGTATTTATTTGTGGAAGATGTGACTCCATCCAAGGATTCGTATAGTATGGCCTAAGATAGTAACTTATTATTAGGTATCCTTCTGGTCTTTTAATTTCCATAAATGATAAAGGATAGTTTGAGGCACCCTCTCTATTATGAAAATTTATAGCTTTTTTTTCTATATCATTCCTCATGTTTGATTCTTCTATTTCTCCATTTTTTGAAACAAAGATATAGTTTGTATTGTCTGGAAGCATTGATTTATCAAAATAATCTGCACTAGTAATTTTACTTTTTTCACTAATCAATAAATTTTCTGTATAGTTTGCCGGAACTATATATCCAAATTGATAAAATACTTCTAAGATAAGTATGCTAAGTCCTATAGTCAGCACAAGTCCTATTGCTATACTTATTAGATACTTTAAAAATACTGTTCTAAGATGCTGAGCTTTTCTATTTAATTCCATTTATAACCGATCCCCCAAACTGTAGCAATTGGTCTTTCGCCATATTTTTGAAATTTAGCTCTGATATTTTTTACATGCTCTGATATGGCAGAAGCATCGCTGGTTCCATCAAATCCAAATACCATTTCATATATTTGTTCTCTTGAAAAGACTTGTCCTTTACTTTTCGCAAGTAATTCAGAAATTTGATATTCCGATTTTGTAAGATTTATCTTTTCATTGTCTATAAAAACTTCTTTTGAAGATAAATCAAATCGTATATTTCCAAGATTTAAACTCGTGTGCTTTTCTCTCTTTTCTCTTCGTAAATGAGCTTCTATTCTAGCCGACAGCTCTTCCACGCCAAAGGGTTTGGTTATATAATCGTCACCACCACTTAAGAGTCCATTCACAATATCTTCTTCCATCGTCTTAGCTGTAAGAAAAATTATTGGAGAGTCCACTTTATCACGAATTTGTTTACATAAGCTGATACCATCAATACCAGGCATCATTATATCTAGTAGAATTAAATTGTATTTACTTATCTCATTCTCATTTAGATCTAAAGGATTTTGGTAAATATCAACCGTATGTCCTTTCTTTTTAAGAATATTTTTTATTAAAATTAGCATATCTAATTCATCATCAATCGCTAGAATCTTTGCCATTTTAACCCCCAGATTTTCTTTTACATAAAAAAGTTTCTTTCATATATCCTACCAT
Source organism: Peptoniphilus sp. (assembly GCA_029983555.1). GTDB lineage: Bacteria > Bacillota > Clostridia > Tissierellales > Peptoniphilaceae > Peptoniphilus_A. Next base: position 20,765 of record JASBZH010000013.1, read on the forward strand.
TGCCAATATCATCTTCAGCAACTTCTTCATAAAGTATTGTGTGAGCTTTAAAGTTTTATATGAACCCTCTTATATTATACTTTTTAGTTTAAGTTTAAACTCTTCTTAGTCTCTAAAATATTCTTCAACTTTTTCGCCAAAATATGAACATTAGGATAGTATAAAGCTCATTAATGAAACCATTGATACATTAAATTTTTATCATCATATCACATTCTTTTTAATAAGCAAAAGATTTTACATCCCACTTAGAAAACCAAATCAAAGAACCAATAAAAATAACGACTATACAAGTAATTCCAATATAAGCCCACTTAGTTAGTTCGTCATAAATAAATGAATTGTAAGTAAAACTTCCAACAATAAAGGTTGCAGATAATCTTGATGGCCAAGTACAAGGAATAAAATACCAAATATTATCTCCCAACCTAGTTAGTGAAAGTAAAGCTATCAATGTTTCCATAAATCCTAATCCGATAGATGCTCCACCACCTACAATAATTGTCATCCATAAGTGCATAATATATATGAACAAACTTCCAATAAATATTAAAAGTCCACCCAGAAAAAATATCCCTATATACTCTCTTCGAAATAATAGACCAAATAGTATGGTAGCTAGAGTTGTAGAAAATAATAAACCTATCAATAATGATATAAGCTTCCCAATATAAGCTTTACCTCTTGATTTTGTTTCAAAAAGAAGAACTTGAAAATTTCCAGCACTTATTTCCATATCTACTTCCTTAGAAATAATAAGACTTGCAACGATTGGTATAACTGCTCCTAAAAGTGCAAAGTAATTCTGAATAATATCCGTATCTTCAAAGTTTTTAAGCCCTGTTGTCCTATATGCTCCGTAAAAAAGAATGGCATAAGCTATAGGTATTATAAAATGGGCAGATGGTATCCATGTATGTTTAATTTTATAAAACTCTGATTTCAAAATTTTTATCATTATTTCACCTCGAGTTTTGAAAACCAATTAGAAGTCATTATTGTAAGTGTTATAAAAAGAATTGCTGATAATACACAAGGAACTACTAAGGATGTATTTGAAATCAATGTGCTAGAAAGACTTGCTATTTCTCCATTTGGCAGTATACTCATAATTGGAACCATTGATCTTATCCCCCAAGAATATGGGCAATAAATCCACATAGTAGAATCAGAAATTAATATTCCAAGGCCCAAACCCAATATTGCATTTATAACAATACTCGAAATAAATCCTAGTTTTTTAGCCAAGAAAAAACAAAATGGTATTTGCCAAATATTTGTAATTAACAAAATTAAGCTTGCAATTATTAAAGTCGATAATTTATAATTTCCTGTAAGCTGATTATTAACAAATTGTTGAAAAACAGCTACTCCCACCATGTGTAATAACTCAGCAACTGTTAAAAAAATTAAAGCCATGACTATTTTTGCTATCCATATTTTTTTAAGATTAATATCAAGTGGAAAAACCGCTCTATATTTTAGCTTTTTTTCCTCTTTCAAATGCATAAGGCCAGGTATAAGAGCAAATATCGCAGGCATTAAAATAACATACCACCAGTTATATGCGTTAACTGTAAAATAAAATGGCATTAATATAAAGCTAAGTAAAACTGTAGCTATAGGTGCAATTAATATCAGTTTCTTTAAAAAACTATTTTTATGCTTTAAATTTTCTGATAAAAGATAATTTTTCATGCTCCTAACCTCTTTCCTTTTTGACCACATTCATGAATAGTTCTTCTAGATTAGCTTTAGGATCTATAATATTTTGATATTTCAATTTACCATTGCTAATAATCCCAATGTGATCTGCCATCTGCTCAACTTCACTAAGAATATGACTTGACAATATCACTGTCATGCCCTTTTTAGGGAAACTTTTAATTAAATTTCTAAGTTCTTCAATACCTAAAGGGTCTAATCCATTAGTGGGTTCATCTAGTATCAAAAGCTTAGGATTATTTAATAGAGCAATCGCTATGCCGAGTCTTTGTTTCATTCCCATAGAAAATTGACCGCTTCTCTTTTTTCCAGTATTTTTTAAATCTACTATATTTAAAACCTCATCAATTTTAGAATCAGGTAGTCCCAATAATAAGGTTCTTACTTTTAAATTTTCTCTAGCACTTAAATTTTCATATAAAGGTGGGTTTTCTATCAAAGCTCCTATATCTGATAAATCACTACGACTCCAATGATGACCTTCAAATAAAATTTCTCCTGATGATTTATGAAGCATTCCAGTAATCATTTTTAAAGTTGTCGACTTACCAGCTCCATTTGGACCAAGTAGTCCATATACTGAATTTTCCTTAATTTTTAATGATACATCATCTACAGCTTTTTGGTTTCCAAATACTTTTGTTAAATTTTTTGTTTCTAAAATATATTTATCCATAAAAACCTCCTCTTTCTTAAAGAGAGTATAAGATATAAGTTTAAGGATTTCTTAAGGAAAATACTTAAATAATTTCTAGAGAAGTCATATTAAAATTTATAGATTCTCTACATACAAGGTTCCTATATCTGTCTTGTCTTTACATCTTATTATTTCTAATATTTATTTTTTCCTCATAGTATATTTAAAAAAATATGGCTTTTAGAATTTATCTACAAATCCTAAAAGCCACCAATTTCAACACTTTTATATATTATTATCTTATTTTCTTGTCATCAATACTACTGTCTCAACATGGCAAGAGTCGACAGTATTGACAATATTGAAGATTTATAGAAATCTTAGTATGTGGAAACATAGACATATACAACAGAAAGCCCTTTTTGTACTGGGAAAATTAGATATTCGAAATATATCTAAAACCTTCATATACTAATATCTATAACAACAATTTATACGATCATCTACTGATTCACACAAATGAATAACCTTAAAGAATTACAATCTAAAGAACTCGTAAGTTTGGCTTTCTATTAGGTAGACAAAGTACCTGCAAAAGCAAGTGGTTGCTTTCCTTTATTTATTTTTTATATTTAAATATATTTCGTTTGCCTTTAGTAATTTCTTATAATACTTGTCATAACTTTTGCTAAATTTTCTAATAAGGGGAATTGCTAATTCATAATATTGATTTTCTTTCATAAAATTTTGTAACTTATCTTGAATCTGTTTCATCATGCTATTTTGATACTCTTCACTATTTTTATACGTTTCATATTGCAAAATTAGATCTTCGTTATCCCTAATCCATTTTTCTGCTTTTTCAATAGTATCAAATTTAGCCTGATTTACATCCTTTAAAGTTTTCAAATCAATAGCTGTACTAATTTTCTCAACATAGTACTTCTCTTTATCAGTCAAGGTAAAAGAAGGAAGCTGATCCAAATAATCTACATATTTATAAAATGCCTCCTTACCATCTTCTTCTAAAGGTTCATTAAAAAATGGTTGATAAGCTGCAAATAACATTTGGCCTATGTATCCTGGAAAGGCAATCTCTAACTTTTCATAGATAGTTTCCTCTGCCTCAATTAATAAAATTTTCTCTTTAATAAGTTCATTATTTTTACCTTTCACAATTAGCTCCAGTACTTCTTTCCTTTTTTCATCAACCTCCAATTGATGTTGTTTTTTTCTTAAAACCGAAGATAACACATTCTCATCCGATGATAGACACTGTTCAATATCTGTAATGCCAATGCCTAGTTTCCTAAGCAGTGATATTTTTTTCAGAATCACCAATTCCCTGTTACTATAGTCTCTATAACCATTTTCGGTTTTGCGAGGATTGATAAGCCCTTTTTCTTCATAATATTCTATTGCTTTCCTCGTTAAACCTGTGATTTTTTGAATTTCACTTCTTAACATTTTCATCCTCCTTTGATTAAAGGATAGCACTGTCCCTAACGGACAGGTCAAGTCAAGTATTAATGTCTTTTTTCTAATAACTTTTATTTCAGAACCTTTATTTATTAGTAAATCTATTATCCGTTTTATTACATTAGTATTGCATACATAAGGTATTTCGTAAATTATAATTATCTTGTCAGTTTGTTCAGTTCAATAATATCTATCCTGTCTACACGCCTTAGTAATTTTTCTTATGGCTATTTTCCCTCAAAGGTAATTTAAAAAAATATGACTTTTAGAATTTATCTACAAATCCTAAAAGCCACCAATTTCAACACCTTTATCGGTTGTTCTCTTATTTTCTTGACATCAATACTACAGTCTCCACATGGCTTGAGTGCGCTGTATGGATCACATTTGGTATGTTTTCAAAATCTTCGC
>JASBZH010000014.1 GCA_029983555.1 Peptoniphilus sp.
TAGAAAAGAAAATGTAGTTTTTTTAAACTACAACATTATTATACGAGGAGGTTAGTTTTTTAATAGCAAAGTTCTTTTTATTTATCATCAATCCTTAAAATCTATCTTAAAATCTAGACTAAAAATAAATTTTATTGTATCCTATCTATATTAATAACAGCACTTGGAGGCATCTATGAATATTTTAGAAAAAAGAATTTTAAAAGATGGATATATTTTAGACGACGATATAATAAAGGTCGATTCCTTTTTAAATCACAAACTCGACATAAAGTTTTTAAAAGAACTTGCCAAAATAATAAAAGACTATTTTAAAGACAAAAACATTAACAAAATCCTCACAATTGAAGCTTCAGGGATTGCCCTTGCAACACTAATTTCTGAGGAGTTTGACTACGCTCCTGTAGTATTTGCCAAAAAACAAAGAAATAAAAATTTGGGAAAGGATCTCTATGAATCTCACGTAAAATCATTTACGACAGATAAAGAATATAGAGTTACAGTCTCAAAAAAATTCTTATCAGAAGATGACCACCTACTAATCGTAGACGACTTCTTGGCAGAGGGAAATGCGCTAAAGGGTCTAATAGATATTTCAGACCAAGCTGGCGCAAAAATCGAGGGAATTTCTGTAGCCGTGGAAAAGGGATTTCAAGATGGCGGTAAGATAATAAGAGACATGGGTTACGACCTACTTTCCCTTGCAATTATTGATTCCATAAATAGCGGAGAAATTAAATTCAAATAATTGCATAGTGAAAAAGATAAGTCTTTCTTAATAATTCACTATTAAACTCCCAAAAGTATTTTGTGATTTATATGCATAAAGATAGATTTTTAAGATACAAAGAGCAGGCAATAACCTGCTCTTTTCGCTATCTATTTCTCTTTATATCTATTGCTATAGCAATAACATTAATAATAATTGCAAGTAAAAGATATTTCCAAAATATAATGGCACTAGTTCCATTTATAACTCTTGAAATTATCACACCCAAAAGACCATAAAATGGTCCCACTTGCCTTCTCTTAATAGTTTCAATCTCACTTTTCTTATGTAGTTTAGAGTAAGAAATAATTTGTGGAATAGAAAAAATAATTCCAACAATAATCCAAATTAAAATAAGTTTTAAATAAGCATTCATATAATCACCTCAGTTTTTCACTTTAATTTAAAAACATATTACATTCTTAATTAGAGTATACCCCCCCCATAATTTTTTCAAGGTTGTTTTGTAAAACTGCGTTTTAATTCTTTATTCGAGGTAGGAAGGGTTAAGAATATGGTGGTTTTGGAGTTGTAGTGCTAATTTTATGAGAAGTTTAAAATTATTTATTGTAAAAATTATTTCTTAAGTCTAAATATTATCTCCTTTACTACTAGATCCCTTAAAGACCTAACAGGAATCTTTGATTCCGTCGTAGGTCTTATACTGTAAGTGCGACTACGCTCGGGATGACGAGGGTGGTGTGCTTTTTGATTTGGTTAAGTTAATTCTGTTCCCGCACTACGTCATTCTGAGCGAAACGAAAGGCGTAGCCTTGAGTGGAGACGAAGAATCTGGTGGTTTTGGGATTATATTGTTATTTTTTTCTAAAACTATGTTTTAATTCTTTATTCGAGGTAGGGAAGGGTGCTTCCGCATTCGCTGCGATGCACCCTTCCCTTTCCTCGAGCACCTACCCATCCCTACGCCCACTTCGGATGACATCTTCTTTATATTAATCTTTTTACTTCTCCGTAAAAAACCTAAATTTCAGAACTCGCAGATTTTTATATTTTTATAAATTATTTATTCATACATTTTTTATTTTTTATAGGTATTCATTTTGGTTTGCTCAAACATGCTGAAATTTTTACGGTTTTTTACGAAACGCTTCGTGCTACAATTACTACAGTACACTTATGTTATGAATAAAACATTATGAAAGTACGTAAGTAGATTAATCTACAGAAAGTGACAATACTACGTCATTCTGTGTTAAACGAAAGGCGTAGCTTTGAGTGGAGACGAAGAATCTGGTGGTTTTTAAGTTTAAATGTTAATTTTATGAGAAGTTTAAAATTATTTATTTATTGTAAAAATTATTTCTTAAGGCTAAATATTATCTCCTTTACTACTAGATCCCTTAAAGACCTAACAGGAATCTTTAATTCCGTCGTAGGTCTTATACTGTAAGTGCGACTGCGCTCGGGATGACGAAGTTGGATGGACTTTCTCTACTTAAGTTCTAGATCCTTCGACTCGCGTTTCGCTTTGGATGACGATGGATAAAAGTTGATTCTTCTTTAATACTAGATCCCTTAAAGACCTAACAGGAATCTTTGATTCCGTCGTAGGTCTTATACTGTAAGCGCGACGCGCATTTTGCTTTGAATGATGGATTCGGGCATTTTGTTTAATAATTTTTTAATTTTAGTAAATAAAAAGTATGACAAGAGGGCGTTTCTTGGCCAAGCGGTCTCGAGCGGTCCGATTGTCATACTTTTTTTATTTCTAATTTTTACTTTATGTATCTGCAAAAGTTTATAAAAAAAGAACGCCCCAAAGGGCGTTTTTTTAATTACATCAAAACTGTGGATTGTTATATTTTACTTTAAATACATAGAAATTTTCGTTAAGTGTTGTGATAAGCGCATTTTGATGTTCTAAGTTTCTGGTGTCTACAACTAAATGTACAATCATTGAGTCAATTGTGTCACTTACTACGTCAATGTGTTGTCCTATTTGCACTATGTTTGCGCCCTCTTTTTCCAATAGTTCTGTAAGTTTTGTGAGTTCACCTGGTGCATCGTTTAGTTTTATTCTAAGTTCCATTCTTCTATTTGTCTTGTAAAGTCCCTTTTCTATTACTTTTGAAACTCTAGTCACGTCAATATTTCCACCACTTAAAACGCAGCAAACTTTTTTGCCCTTGTGGTTAAATTTTTTATACATTACTGCCGCTACTGTTGATGCTGCCGCTCCTTCTGTTATGATTTTATTTTTTTCAAGGAGCGTAAGTATTGCTGAAGATATTTCGCCTTCTGTTACAAGAACTATGTCATCTACTAATTCTTTTGTCATTTCATAAGTTATATCGCCAGGTGTTTTAACTGCGATTCCATCGGCAATTGTTGAACCGCCCTTTACTGTCACAATTTTTCCTTCTTTGATTGATTCATACATCCCTGGAGAAATTTTTGTTTGAACTCCAATTACTTTTATATCGGGCTTAATGCTCTTTGCTGCAAGGGCAATACCTGATATCAATCCGCCGCCACCAATTGGCACCACGATTATGTCGACATCTGGAATTTTATCTAATATTTCAAGTCCAATTGTTCCTTGACCTGCTATTACTTTTTCGTCATTAAAAGGTGCAATAAATGTATAGCCCTCTTCTTTTGCAAGTTTATCTGCATATGCTGCGGCATCGTCAAAAGATTCTTTAACTAAAACAACTTGTGATCCATAATTTTTTGTAGCTGCTACTTTGGAAAGTGGAGCGTGATAAGGCATGCAGATTATTGATTCTATTCCCTTTTCTGTTGCAGATTTTGCAACTCCTTGAGCGTGATTACCTGCTGAACAAGCTATTACTCCTTTTTCTTTTTCTTCTTCAGTTAGAGTTGATATTTTGTTATAAGCTCCTCTTAGTTTAAATGATCCAGTATCTTGAAGAACTTCTACTTTTAGATAGACATCTTCTCCAAGGTTTGGTGCGTAAACTATTGGAGTCTCCTTAATGTGACCCTTAAGTCTTTCTTTTGCATCGTAAATTTCTTTTACATCCATCATTTTGTTAACCTTCTTTCTTGTGATGTACTATACTTATAAACTTATCATCAACTAAAATTTTTCTTACCCTCTTTTCAAAATCCATTCGGCTCATCCAAATTACTCTGCCACATCCTAGGCATTTTAATTTGATGTCCACGCCAGTTCTAGTTATTTCCCATTTATTTTCACCACAGGGATGCCCCTTTTTTAAAGTTACAACATCCCCAAGTTCATAGTTAAGCATATTACCTCCAAATTTCATTTTTTAATCTAGGAGTTTTTATTCCTTTTTCTTGGAATACTTTTAAAATTTCTGCTCTTATTGCATATTCAAGATCGTATTGGTTTCCTTGTTCTGTATAATATACTAAAGTCATTTTATAATAGTTAGCTGCATTTTCTGTAACTCCCCAAAAAACAGGACCTTCGACCATATCGTCATAATCAGAATATTTTGATATTCCGTTTTTTATAAGTTCTTCCACTCTAGCCGGATCTTCAGAATTATCTATGAAAAAGTCGATAACTGTTCTTATTGCACTTCTTTGCATATTTGAAACAATATTTATGTGGCTGTTTGGAATTATGTGAAGAATTTTATTGTAATCTCGAATTTTGGTAACTCTAAGTCCCAAATATTCAACTTTTCCAGTAATACCTTCAATTTCTACAATGTCTCCTACGGCGTATTGATCTTCAAAGATTATAAAAAATCCATTGATTATATCTTTTACTAAATCTTGCGCCCCAACACCTATTGCCAGTGAAAATACACCTAGTGTTGCAAGAATTGGCGCAACTGATATATTAAACACGCTCATTATTATAGTTATTCCTATAAATAATAGAACTACTTTAATTATTCTCCTAATGAGATGCGAAACGGTAACTATTCTATTGTAAGAACCAAGCTTTCTTATTTTTGACTGTTTTAACTGTCTATTTATAAATTTGTCTGTGAGTTTTAAAATTATAAAGATAGTTGCGACGACTATGATGACTACAAGAAGCCTCTCCCATGTCACCAAACCATTAAAAGTGGATCTCAAGTTTTGGTCTACGTCCTGTACAGTATCTCCTACGTTGTTATTCACTTAATAAATCACCTCTCTATATAATTCGTATCGAGTGCATTCTCCTTATCCTGCAACAAGTTTGTGTTAGTAACTTTATAAAAGTTTAGTTCTCCATTTCTAAGAGCTCCAATTGTAAGCCCATTAATCTGCATTTTATCTAGGGAATATCCAAGTCTTGTGTAAAACTCGCCACTCGTTCCAATTTCTCCTCCAATGTCGCTTGGTCCATATACATATATTGAACCAGATACGCTTGTCATGTGATTTACATTGGCTGCGATTATGTGCTTATCTTCTGCTTGAAGTTTATAATTATATTCAGAAATTACTCCAGAATGAAGTATATATGTCTTTCTGCCATCGACAAATATATCTGAAATATTTGGCACATCTTCTTCATAAATTTTCTCATCATCTATTAGTCTATAAATCTTTTGATCTGTCAAAAATAATGTAGAGCCTTTCGCATTGTTAAGAAACATCACAATTTCGTGAGCAAGTTCTTTTTTATATTTTGAATCTCCATCGACTCTATATACGACGCTCGTATATCCATTGGCATGAGTTACAAGCTCTGCAACTGAATAGTCATCCTTAGCTTTGATGTCGTGGGTCAAAATTTCGTTTCCCGTCTCATATATCTCACTTAGGGTCGTCCCATTTTCAAGAGTCATGAGCTTTTCTTTTCCCTCATCTTTAATGTGAAATACTACATTTGCATTTTCGTAAGATATATTAAAAATTTCGCCAGTAATTTTTATTGTGCTAAGCGGCTCGCCCATTTCCGAATAAACCTGAACTTTTCCCAGATCTTTTTCATATAAATAGGCGGAGTTATCTACAAAAAAGGCCTCGACATCCTCTCCATCAAGCTGAACTTTTTTCAATATATTTCCCTCTTTGTCGCTTATGTAGAGTACGGGGTCTGCCCAAATAAAAACAGATTTATTATTTATATTAAAATCCTTGATGGGTTCAACTACAGAGACTCCTTTAAGTCTTACTACTGTCCTTTTTTTATTGTTGTCACCAAAAATTGTCACAATTATAACAACAACAAAAATTAATATTAAACCCACAAAGAAGTGCTTCCTTTTAAATTCCAATTTCTCACTCCCTTTTTTTATTATATCATTATTGGATGATTTTTCATATTTTTAAAGAAAGAGAGAAAAACTTTTTGAATTTATTAATAAAAAAGAGATCTTTATCGAAAACTAAAAGTCTTTCACTAAAGGTCTCTTTAAAATATAAAAATCTTAACTATTCCTATCACAATTGGAACGAGTATAGCAGGAAGTGCGTTCGCAAGTTTTATATCTGTAAGTTTTAACATATTTAATCCAATTGCAATAATTATAAGTCCACCAGTTCCCGATATATTGTTTATTATCTCATCTGTCATAATTGGCGCAACTAAACTTGCCAATAAAAATATAAGACCTTCATATATTAGTATTCCAATTGAAGATATGGAAATTCCAATTCCAAGGCTTGCCGCAAGGAAAAATGCTGAGACTAAATCCAAGACAGATTTTGCAAGTAAAATTTCATTGTTTCCTCTAATCCCCGCCTCAATTGAACCCAAAATACTCATTGATCCTATGCAAAATATCAAAGTCCCAGTTATAAAACCTTCTGCAAAATTAGAATCCTTGCCCCTTACAAATTTATTTTGAATTCTAAGGGCAAATTTATTTATATCAGATTCAATTCCAATGTTATGACCAATTAGTACTCCAATAACTATTGAAACAAGCATCACAATCATGTCCCCTTGAAGTGATGAGCTTATTCCAATTACCATCGTACAAATGCCCAAAAATTTCATTATCTCTTTGTGAATATCTTGGGATATTCTGCCGCCGAGCTTTGCGCCAAAGTATCCACCAATAAGTACTCCAAGAGCGTCTATTAAAACTGCCATTTTATTTACCTAATTTATTCTCTCTGCCATAATAAAATAAATATTGATTGGCAAAGCCTGCATTATTACCAAATACCTCTCTTCCCCTTGTGGCTATCTCACTTTTTTTAGTCTCTTCGTGAATGTATAATTCTTCCATAACTCTTTTTATCCACACATCTACGGGGAAACTCTCAACTCTATCGTATGCAAAAAGAAGTATGCAATCAGCAACTTTTGGTCCAACTCCTGGAAGAAGTTGCAAATACTTTCTCGCATCTTCAAGTTCCATTTCGCTTACTCTATCTATATCTACTTCGCCTCTGTTTATCATCTGTGAGGCCTCAACAATTCGCACATCCCGAAATCCAACTCGGGCAAATTCCCTCAAGTCTTCAGGTTTTGCCTTAGAAAGAGCATCTACACTCGGAAAGGAGTAGTACTCTCTATTTTCATCGCTTCCAATAAATTCTCCATACATTTTAGAAATTTTTTCAATGGAATTTTTAATTCTTGGAATTTGATTGTTAGCAGAAATTATAAAAGAAATTATAGTCTCAAATTTTTCCTGATTTAATATTCTAATTCCCCTGCCGTATTCAACTGCCTTTTTTAGAGTCTCGTCAATAGAAAGCTCATCCATTACTTCTTTATAGTTTCTTTTTAAGTCAAAGTAATTGTAAAAGATATTTAAAAAATCTTTTTCATTTACCCCACTTAAAACAATATTTCCATCTTCTCTTTTGGCATTGGCGACTCTTTTATTTGTGACAAAGGTATATGAATTGTCATATTCTTCGTACCACCTAAAGGCCTGACCGCAGGTGAATATATCCTTTGGGTCAAATTCTTCCAAGTCTCTTATATAAGTTTTATCTCCTAAAAATTCTATTTCCATATCTATTACCTCTACAAAAAAACCTATTATAAAAAATAATAGGTTAAAATCATAATTCCTTCATATAATAGGAAAGTGTCATGAGAGAATCATTAAGTCTTATATTTTCCACCGCAACCCTCTCAGGCGCCTTTAAATCGTAGGGAGAAAAATTCCAAATTCCCTTTATGCCCGCATCAATTAGTATGTCTGCAACTTCTTTGCAGGCTTCCTTTGGCACAGTTATAATTGCAACCTCGACTTTTTCTTCTTTTATGTAATCACGAACTTGTCTCATCGGTTTAACTTCTATTCCCGATACATTTTTTATAGTCTCATCTATATCAAAAAGTGATGTCACCATAAATCCGCTAGTTCTAAATCCCTTATACCTCGCAAGAGCAGAACCGAGCCTTCCAGCTCCAATTATTATGGTATTGTAAGTTTTATCAATGCCCAAAATTTTATCTACTTGTTCTTTTAACTGCTTTGTATTGTATCCATAACCCTGTTGGCCAAATCCTCCAAAATTATTTAAGTCTTGTCTAATTTGAGAGGCGCTAAAACCAGTTATGGCACTAAAATCTTTAGAGGAAACTCTCTCTACATCGCTTTCAATTAATTCAGTTAAATATCTGTGATAAACCGGCATTCTTCTGATTACAGTTTCTGAAATTTTGTTTGAAAACTTACCCATTTTTTACCTCCGAATATGTTATTATTATAACAGACTTTAAAACTTTTGTAAATTTCAATACTTAGAGATAAGCGCATAATTTTACGAAGAAAAATATATTGAAAAGGAGGAAATTATGCCAATACTCGCACTTACTAATATAAATAAATCGTATATAGATGAACAGACTTTAAAAGACGCAAATATGACAGTAGAAGAGCACGACAAGATTGGGCTTATTGGAATAAACGGCAGTGGCAAGTCCACGCTTTTTAAAATAATTACAGAAGAACTATCATACGATGCTGGAGACATATTTAGAAAAAAAGATTTAAAAATTGGATACCTAGAACAGCAGCTAAATTTAAATGCAAGGGGCAGCATCTATGAAAACTGTTTGGAAAAATTTAGCGACTTAATACAACTCGAAAAGGATTTAAAAATTCAAGCTGAAAAACTCTCTGAAAATCCAGAAAATTTAGAAGAAGAGCTAAAAAAATATTCAAATATGCAAGAGGAGTTTCAAGAAAGAGAGGGTTATTCCTACAATTCTAAAATTCGCGGCACACTTATAGGACTAGGGTTTTCGGAAGACGAATTTGATAAAGACGTAGGAACTTTATCTGGAGGACAAAAGGCGAGAGTCGCTCTTGCAATGCTTCTTTTAGAAGAGGCCGACCTACTTCTACTCGACGAGCCGACAAACCACTTGGACATAGATGCCATAACTTGGCTTGAAAAATATTTAAAGGAGATAAGAAAGAGCGTAATTGTAATCTCTCACGACAGATATTTTTTAAATAATATTGTAAATAAAATAGTTCTATTAGAAAACGGAATAACAAAAACTTATAGCGGCAACTACGACAACTACAGCAAAAAGAGAAAACTCGATTTCGAACTCTTAAAAAAACAGTATGAAGATCAGCAAAAAGAAATAAAAAGACAAGAGGAAATAATCAATAGATACATGAATCTTGGCAGAGCTAGATTTGTAAGGCAGGGCAAGAGCCGCAAAAAGATGCTAGACAGAATGCAAAAAATTGAACCTCCAAAAAACAACAAGAAGACAAATTTGAGGTTTGAAACTAAGAAGACTTCTGGCAAGGATGTTTTAACTGTAAAAAATTTAAAAAAATCTTTTGGCGACCATCTTGTCTTTGAAAATATAAATGCGAATGTCTACAAAAATGACAAAATCGGTCTAATCGGCCCAAACGGAGTTGGAAAGTCGACTTTCTTTAAAATAATTGAGGGATCAATCTTGCCAGATGAAGGCGAAGTTAAAATAGGATCAAATGTCGACATCGCATTTTTCTATCAAGAGTTAGACAACTTGGACACAAACAACACAGTAATTGACGAAATATGGGACGAATTTCCAAAACTCGAACACTTTGAAATCAGAAAGTACTTGGCAGAATTTTTATTCGTGGGTGACGATATATTTAGAACTATCGACGAGCTTTCAGGTGGAGAGCGCGGAAGACTTTCACTTTTAAAAATAATGCTTAAGGGAGCAAACTTCTTGGTGCTTGACGAGCCGACAAACCACTTGGACATAGACTCCAAGGAAATTTTGGAAGATGCACTTGAAAAATATGATGGAACAGTGCTTTCAATATCTCACGACAGGTATTTTTTAAACAAAACTTCTAATAAGATTTTTGAAATGACTCCGAACTCCTTAAATGTTTTCTTGGGAAATTACGACTACTATGTTGAAAAAACTACAGCAGAAGATGAGCTTCCAGAGGAATATATTTCTAAAACTGAAATTGCAAGGAGAAAAAAAGAAGATCGCGAAAATAAGAAACGAGAAAAGGAATTTAAAAGAGAAAAACAAAATTTGATGGAAGAAATAAACAAGCTTGAAAATGAATTATCAACAATCGACGAAAAACTTGCTGATAATGCCACTTATGGAGATTTCGATTTAGTTACAGAATTTACCAATAAGCGTGAAAACATTGATAACAAGCTAAATGTCCTCTATGAAAAATGGATTGAGTTAGAAGATGAATAAAAATTTATTCAAAAATATATCAACAGCTATACTTCCCACACTCGCTTAATCCACATAGTTATCCACATTATCCACAAAATTTTGTAGACTTATCCCCAAAAAATAATGCACAAAGCATCAACAATTTGTGTTTTTACAATTTATACACAGTAAATCCCACAAATTTCACGAAAATAACAAAAATTATACAAAGTATATACAATCTTGTCCACACAATTTTAAAAACTGTGGATAAGTCTCTAAATACAAAATAGGAGGATGCTAAAACCTCCTACTTTTTTTGTCCAATTTTTTCCATATTTAAAGAAGTACAAACTAAAATAAAACATTTTTAAAATATCCAATATTTCTAAGTTTAACTTAAACCAAAATAAAACTTTTAAATGCCTCCATATAATTATTTCAACTTAAAGAAATAGAGTTAATCATCTATTGTATAAAAACTAATCCTCATGCCAATATAAATAGCTCACACGCACTCATTTAAATACAACACTTAGAATATAAAACTTATACGGGAATAAAATTTTTAAAAATAAACAATAAAAAAGGACCTCTCATAGTGAGAAGTCCAAATAATTTATTTATTCTAAAACTGAATTTGTGCAAATATTGTTATTATAAATACATTTATAATATCAATTGCAAAGGCACCAACCATTGGTAGTATGAAGTATGCCTTTGGAGCTGGACCATATTTTTCTGTAACAGAGTCCATATTTGCAAGTGCATTATAAGTTGCACCCATTCCAAATCCACAAGTTCCTGCAGCAAGTATTGCAGCATCGTAGTCACTACCCATAACTTTATAAATAACGAAGTATGCAAATAGTGCAATGAATATTGTTTGTACACCAAGAACGATTAACATTGGTCCTGCAACTGCCTTAAGTTGTGTAAGGTCTATTGTTATAAGTGCAATAGATAAGAATACATTAAGTCCAATTGATCCACAAATGTCATTTGCTCTTTGATTCATTTTGAAAATATCTTTTCTTCCAAGAGTATTTACAAATAGACCACTGAAGATCATCGCAGCTACGTATTCTGGCAAGTTAAGAGGTTTGCCAAGAACAACAACATGTTCTTGTAAATAATTCTTAAGGATTGCTCCAAGAGCAACTGAGCAGAAGATTAAGCAAAGAACTTTTAAAAAGTCGTTTATGCTTAGTGGCTCTTCATAAGATTCTTCAGCGCCACCTTGAACTGCTTCTTCAGTTTCTGAAACATTTACATATTCTTCATTTGGTTTTAAGTTGTGTCTTTTAATTCTTGCAGATCCAATAGGTCCACCAATTAAAGATCCCATTATTACACCAAATGTTGCTGCCGCAAGGGCGATAACTGCACCAGATTCAAGACCTGCCTCTTCAAGAGTTGGTCCCCAAGCTCCTGCTGTTCCGTGACCACCAGTCATTGTTATAGAACCACATACAAGTCCTAGTAGTGAGTTTTGATGTATTAACTTAGCAACTCCCATACCAATTATATTTTGGCAAATTACCATAATTACAGATAGGAATAGGAATATTAAAAATCCTTTTCC
Source organism: Peptoniphilus sp. (assembly GCA_029983555.1). Taxonomy (GTDB): domain Bacteria; phylum Bacillota; class Clostridia; order Tissierellales; family Peptoniphilaceae; genus Peptoniphilus_A. The sequence continues at coordinate 11,872 of JASBZH010000014.1, forward strand.
ACCTTTCTTTAGTGTATCGATATTTGCGCCAATACCTATTGATGTAAAGAATACCATCATAAATGGATCCTTTAGAGTTACGTCCATTTCAAAAGTTGCAATTCCGTTAACTTTAAGTATTAAGTGGATAATTGCAAATAAAAAGCCACCAATTACTGGAGCTGGAATACAGAACTTTTCAAAAAAGTTGATTTTGTGTCTTAAAAATCTACCAACATAAAGCATGATAATTGCGATTGCAGTCGTTTGCATCATGTTAGTTGAAATAGTAAAAATACCTTCCATTGTTACCCTCCTATTTAATTTATGTGGCCCTATATATGTATAATAAGTAAGACAAGCATCTTATGACACATGTCTTTTATGCCACGTAAATTACTATAGCAAAATTATTTTTGAGTGTCAATACAATTTTGTAAAATATTTTCCTGTCCTGTTTATACATAAATTTTGTATAGCATTAATAAAATATACACTTTTTCATTTGATAGTTTAGCTATTATCATATTTCACTTAAAATAAAGTGTATACAATATACATTGAAAACTTTTTCATAGAGAAAACAAATTAATTAAAAATTTGTATTTTATAAACATTTTTATCTTAAACTAAATTAGCTTTAAAAATAAATAATCGTGAGTCTAATCAAAATATTTTTTCTTTTCGTAAACATACTTTTTAATTTTTTACTATTTTTTATTACATCAAGATAATTTCATTTTGTTTTTATAAAATACTTTTTTGCAAAATACTAATCTGTTTTTCACAAAAGTATTTATAAGATTTTTATCATAAAAAAATATTTAATTTAAAAAAGAGCGAAGATATTTATATTCCACGCTCTATCTTTACTCTCTCAAGGGCAAATAATATTACTATTCCGAGTAAAAAACTAAATATATTTAAATTTGAAAAATTAAGCGGTAAAAGCGATGCATCTATCGCGGTTGGACCCATTATTATTGCAAATATTGATCCCACTACCATTCCGATGATTAAAAAAATCATCTTCTCTCTATTCCTTTTAAGTGCGTATCTCAAAATTCTAACAGAAATAATTATTCCAAAAAGTACGCCGAAAATTAAAATTAAAAGGGCATCTAAGTTTTGAAAGTTTAGATAAAAAACTTCGTCCAAAGCTTTTATTATTGGAATGTAGAGTCCAGTTATTAAAAGTATCGACGATCCAGAAATTCCAGGTAAAAGAGTTGCAGAAACTGCAAATGCGCCAGCCAAAAATATATAAATTGCATTTAAAATATTTATCTCGATATAGTTAAAGGAATTTATAATTGGCGTATTTTCTCTCAAAAGTACGAGCACCACTACCAATAGAAGTCCAATAATTGCAAAGTAGAAATATTTTAAATTTTTTCTAATTGTCTTTATCTCATCCTTTACAACGAAAGGAATTGACATAATAGTTAAGCCCAAAAATAGCGAGCTTAGACTGTAAATATTTGTGTCTATTATTTTTGAGATTATACTTACAGATACTATAAAGCCAAAAATCCAGCCAATCCCCAGTTTAAGTAGGTATACGAGGGCAGACTTTCTCTTGCCACTAACTTCAAATAAATTGTGCAAATTTTCTATAAATTTATAATAAAATCCAAGGATAAAGGCGACTGTTCCCCCACTAACTCCTGGTACAGAATCTGCCAATGCCATGCAAAATCCGTTAAAAATATTTCTTAACATCTCTATCTCCCATTTAATTTCTTATATGAGTGTAACATTAAAATTAATTCTGTGTAAGAATTTAAGTAAAATTTAGAAAAATTTTAGAAATATTTAATAAAAAAAGTCCACTTTCGTGGACCGTCTTAAAATTAATTTTTTTCATCTTCTGAATCTTCTAAATTAGAATCCTCTATTTTATTTTCATCTTTATAAGTCTCTTCTTCGCTTAATATAGAATCATCTTTAATTTCATATCCGCTATAATCTATATAAATATCTGAAACTCTAGCCATATATGTCGAAAAAATGAATATTACATATACTAAGCTTACTATTAAAAGTATTCCCATAATATTAATAAATCCATACATTGAAGTCTTCATCACAGATCCAATTAAAACTATTAAAAGCACTATTATTGGGATTATAAAGAACTTTAAAAATATTTTTATAGTTTCAAAAGTTAGCTCAAATCCAGTTTTTACTACGAGTTTAAAAAGCTTTCCAAAATTATAATCTAAATATCTTTCATCTGATGTGACAAAATTTGTATAGTTAAAGATAATTCCCAAAATTGCTGTAATTATCGTAATAATTATAATTATTCCTTATAGAATCAAAGCTTGAATTGATTGTTAAGTCTTTTGGATTCTTACTCACACCTACTGGTATTAAAGCCAATATCATAAAAAGTGCTGTCGCTAAACTAGAAACTATATTTATGAGAACTACATTTAAATTTATCCTCTTTATATTTGAAATATAATCTACAAATCCTCCATTTCTAGTGTGAAGTAGTCCAGAACAAATTATAAAGTTAACTATAAAACCTATTATAACTCTAAAAATGTCGTTATAATCTTTCAATAAAGATTGAAAAATCATTACCAAAATTCCATTAATCAAAAATATCGCGATAATTGGTAAGTAGCTGTAATCTCTTTTCATAATTCCTCCTGTCTAAAAGTTAAGTTCTGTCAAAGTTTTAAATATAACTTGCTTAATAAAAAATTTTAAAACATAATTATATTATAGATTAGATTTAACTACTTTAAAAGTTTTAAGGAGTTTTTATGAAGAAACTATACGTCAAACAAAAATTTTTTAAAATTACAGACCACTATCCAATTTTAGACGAAAATAAAGAGCCTGTTTACTATGTAGATCAAGATTTTACTTTCTTAGGTCTAGTTGTCCACGTTTCTGATAAGGATCACAGAGAAATTTTTACAATTGAAAAGGAACTCTTTCACATTCTGCCCGAATTTGTAATCAAATTTGTAGATGGAAAAACTGCTAGGTTAAAATCGAGATTTAATCTCATTCACAAGGCAATCGACGTTATATTTCCAAACATGTACATTTCAATAGAGGGAGATTTTTTGTCTCGCGAATTTGTAATATTAAATAAAATGAGTCCAATTGGCAGAATGACTCGAAAGATATTCACAATAGGGGACTACTTTGAAATTGAAATCCTAGATGAAGAGTACGCAGACATAATAGTAGCATTTATGATTGCGATGGACTACTTAATTGATATTTCAGAAAATTCAAACTAATTTATCAAATTTAGCCTTACTAGCCTAACATCTCAAGTTAAAGGGTATATAAAAAGTGGTGATACTATGGACATTGATTTGATTTTCGAAAATTCTTCTAATTATTTCAAGAGTGGAAAGACTCTCGATCTGGACGAGCGAATTTATTATCTTAAAATCTTAAAAAATACTTTAGAGAAATACGAAGATAGGCTTTTAAATTCTCTAAGAAAGGATCTTGGAAAATCCAAGGCAGAAGGATTTATGACTGAACTTGGGATAGTTTATGAAGAGATAAATTATTTTATAAAAAATTTAAAAAAGTTATCTAAGCCAAAAACTCCCCTAGTCTCCCTAACTCAGTTCCCAGGAAGGTTAAAAGTTAACTGCGTCCCTCACGGGGTCGTTTTGATAATGTCCCCTTGGAACTACCCACTCAACTTAAGCTTAACTCCACTAGTTGGAGCAGTCGCCTGCGGCAACTGTGTGATATTAAAACCTTCGGAATATTCAAACGAGACTTCTTTTTGGATCAGTAAAATTTTAAATGAAATATCTGATGACAGAGTTCAAGTGGTCTTGGGAGAAAAAGAAGTGAGTCAAAAATTACTTGAAAAAGATTTTGACTATATATTTTTTACCGGAAGTCCTCGCGTTGGAAAAATTGTAATGGAGGCTGCATCTAAAAACTTAACTCCAATAACTTTGGAGCTTGGCGGCAAATCTCCCGCAATAGTTGATGAGGATGTAAATATCAAAAAGTGTGCCAAAAGAATAGCTTTTGGTAAATTAATGAACGCGGGTCAAACCTGCGTAGCTCCCGACTATGTAATATGTCACAAGTCCATTAAAAATAGATTTATAGATGAAATTTTAAGGCAGTTTCAAAAGTCAATTCCAAACGTCGACTATTACAAAAAGAATTATCCAAACATAATAAACGAAAAACATTTTGAAAGACTGATGGAATTAATAGAAGGTGAAAATGTAACTTTTGCAAAACTTGGAACTAAAAATTTTGATGAAGAAAATTTGCAGATTGCACCCTGCATAATTGACTCTCCAAATCTTCATTCCAGGATAATGAGTGAAGAGATATTTGGACCTATACTTCCAATTTTAACTTTCGAAAATCCAGTCGAAATATATCAGATAGTAGAGCTTAACAAAAACCCACTTGCGATGTATATATTTTCAAAAGACGACGATTTTGTAGAAAAAATTATTTCAAATATAAATTCCGGCGGAGTTTGTGTAAACGACACTTTGATGCACATGGCATCTAATAAAGCCCCATTTGGTGGCGTGAAAAACTCTGGAATTGGAAATTATCACGGTAAGGCGAGCTTTGAGACCTTTACAAGAAAAAGAACTACGCTTTATAAATCGAGATTTTTCGATATAAAATTTAGACACCATCCCTACAAGGACAGTTATCTCGATATATTAAAAAAATTTTATAAATAACTTTTGGGTATATTATGACAAAGGAGGTGTTACTATGACTTCAGTAGCTGCTACATTAATTGCAAATATCATTTCAATATTTATTTTAGATGCACTATTTTCTAATATATATTTTGCCACTACTGGCACATTGATCTTATTTGCAATAGTTCTTGGAATTGTAAATATGTTTATAAAACCTATTTTAAAACTACTTTCTCTACCTTTTACTATACTTACATTTGGTATATTCTCTTTGGTAGTAAATGCACTTGTACTAATGCTCGCATTTAAATTTACACCAAATGCATCTATAGCAAGCTTTGGCACAGCTTTTTGGGCATCAATTGTCCTAGGATTTATAAATAGTTTCGTCATGAAATTATTTCAAAAATAACTACATCAAAAAACCTACAAGTCTTTTTAAATTAAGCTTGTAGGTTTTATTTTTTATAAAAACTAATAAATTTAATATCTTTTTACCATATCCGTTGCCACTTCGAGCATTCTAATCGCAGTGTTAAAATTATCTCCTAATAAATTATAAACTGCATCTTCTGAGAGAACTCCACATTTTAAATCTTTTGGAAATTCTCCCCTATTAGATTTCTCCACATCTTCCATGTACTCGCCACCTAGATAATAATCTCTAAGTTTATTATAATCATCTTGAGAGTCAGTTAATTTCATAAAAGCTTCATTAAAATCTTCCAAAACTTTAGAGTATTCGTCTAAAATTTTTTCCATATCTTCAACTCTCTTTGTGTCATTTTCCATTTTTTATTCTCCTAAATTTCCCTCGATATAGGCAATACTTGGGTCAGTTTCGTTATAGAGCACATTTACCTTTTCGCCTACTTTTAAATTTATGCCGGCAGTTTCTGTAAAAGAAACGGGAACTCTTCCTATTCTCTTTACATCTGTCTTAACCCTGTTAACTTCGCTCTTTAAAATATATTCTTTGCCATCTACTCTGTACTTTACCTTTACAGACTCTTCTCCAATTTTGGGATCCTTGTATTCTATTATCTCGCCCAACACTTTTTTATTACAATCATTTCTCAAAGACTTTCTATACTTTGGGTTTTTTCTATAAATAAAAAATACAATTGCGCCTATAAATACTGCAGCAACGGCAAAATTTATTAAAAAATTACTGATGTCATTCAATTTAAATCAATATCCTTTGTCAAAGTCGATTATATTTACAAAATCACCATCGCCCTTTAGGGCCTTCAAATTGTTTAAAGCTGATTTAATTTCTCTTTCTTCGTGATCTTCAGAACTAAATGAAATGTGTGGGTAAATATATACATTTTCCATATCCCAAAGAGGAGAGTCTTCCCCAAGAGGTTCTTCTTCAAATACATCAAGAGAAGCTCCCTTTAGCTTTCCGCTCTTTAGCGCATCTATCATCGCCTCTTCATCAATTGTCGCACCGCGAGAAATATTTACAATTACTGCCTTATCTTTCATCTTTTTAAATCTATCTCTGTTTAAGAAGTGATGAGTATCCTTAGTATCTGGAAGGCACATTACCACATAATCCATATCGCCTAAAACTTCGTCGATTTCATCTATTGAATATACATTTGTAAACGGCTCAACTTTTCTTCCGTCTGTATTAAATCCGTTTAACTCCATTTCAAAACCCATCAGTCTATTTGCAGCAGCTATTGCAATTGAACCAGTCCCCAAGAAGAGAATCTTTTTGTCGTAAAGATTAAATGAATGAGCGCGAGGGGCCCAAACTTTCTTTTCTTGATTTTTAATATTTTTTCTATCTGACTTTTCAATCTGTAAAAGTCCATATACAATCCACTCGGAAATCGGCTCAGCATATATCCCATTATTATTTGTAAGAATTATATTGTTTTCCTTTAAGTAATCTAAATCGAGATAATCTATTCCGACAGTTATTGTAAAAATATATTTCAAATTTTTATGCTTTGTGATATCTAAGTCTTTTACCCAGTCAGATGCAATAATTATTTCTTCGCCATAATCCTCTTTAGCATTTACATCTTTTTCGTCATAAGTTATAATCTCATAACCCAAATCTCTTATAGTATCTCCAAACTTCTTTTCAATAGAATGACTCGTAAGAATTCTCATAAAAACCTCCTTATCGTCTCTTTCCATAAGGCCTTTGTTTTCCAAAGGCAAACTTAAAATTAGTTGCAAACTTTTTATCATCTAAAATATATACATCCACATCTCTAGACCTCAAGAGTTTAGCGGGATCTCCCGTTACAGAATCTGATAAAAACTCCTCTTTTTTTCCATTTTTGGGATTTATATATTGAACTCTCAATCTCGGATTTTTGTAATCTTCTTCAAATGCAACGACATCCAATATTTTTCCGCTGGTCTTTATCCCATTCTCCTTAAAATTTTTAACATACTTTGAAAATTTTAAAGTATTTATATAAATGACAAGTGTAAAAATAATCATTATGACAAAGGCCAAAATAGTGATTGGAATTTCACTTTTAAACTTAACCTTATCCAAAAAGAAAAAACTAAGGGTATAAACTAAAAGAATTGACCACAATATGAGCACAAATTTAAAAATACTCTTGTTGTAAAAAGTAATGAGCTCTTTTTTATATCTAAACACAATTTTTGGATGAAATTTTTTATTTTCCATATCTTCCTCCACAGTATATTTCTATTATAAATTAAAGCTAAAAATTAGTAAAGACGCGGATTCTAAACATTGTAAACAAAACTTTTTTATATTATAATTATTGGATGAAAGGAGTCCATTAATGGATACAAGTTTTAGGACTTTGCCAACAAATATTCATTTTAATCCATCGGATTTAGTACAAATTGCCAACGCCGAACTCGTCGATGGCGATTTTTCCATGGTTATAGATATATTAAATCTATCAGATGAATTCTTAAAAGGCATAGAATTTGCAGTAAAATTTAAAGGCCCAGACAAGGCCCTACTCTTTAACGGAGAAGAATTTTTATTCAAAAGAAGTATAAGCGTCGGCCCACACTCTAGATACTATCTCGAACCGATACCTCTAGACGAGCGTTTTAATAAGGCCCGCGCTATCGATATATATATTTCATCTTATCAGACTGAAAAGAAAATTGTAACACTTGATAATCACAACTTTGAGATGAAGCTGCCAGTAATACCAGAAAAAAAACGCAAAAGCATAAAGCACAACTTGGGAAGCGAAATTAAAACTTACGCCGAAAATCACATAAAGTATTGGCGATGCGTGTGTGGCACAATAAATTCAAAAGAAGTTGATAACTGCAGATTCTGCAACAGAAATAAAGCCTTCGTCTTAAATAATTTAACTGAGCCAATGATAAACTCCAAAATATTAAACATAATGGAGACGACAAATTTTGGCACAATTACAGAAGACGAGAGAATCAACGAGATAAAAACTCATCTGACAAAGACAAACTTGTCGAAGATGGCACCTTCGACAGAGTCTATAAAAAATGACAGGACTAATTTAAACGAAATAATAAGGGTTCCGAAAGTCTTGGGACAAAAAATATTTTTGGTGTTTACAGGAATAATAATTGTGCTGATAATAACAGTATTTTTAATCAATTCCGCAGCAAAGATTAAAAGCGAAAACAATATAGAAAAAGCAAATGCCTATGTAGTCAGCGGAGAATATGAAAAGGCGTTAAAAATATATAGAAATGTCGACGAATCGACTAATAACGACTTGAGCATGGAAATTGACACCTTGGTCAAACTAGTAAATTCAAATGAACACTTTGAAAAGGGCGAAAGGCTATTGCAAAAAGAAAAATATATAAATTCAGCATATAATTTTAAAAAAGTAATATCTGATGACAAAAAGAATTTTGCAAAAGCACAAGAATACCTAACTCAAATCGAAGATATAACGATAAAAAATGCAGAAAGACTTTCAAAAGAAGACAGAAAAGAAGATGCGATAAACCTTCTAAATTCGTATCTCGATGTGGTAAATGACTCCGCTCGTGCAATAAATTTAAAAAAGGACATCGAATACAATAAAAACCTAAAAGAAGGCACGGTGTCAAAAGAAGAATTTGAAAAATCTTCAACAAAAGATGATCCAGCAGAAATGGCAAAAAGAGCCAAAAACCTGCTTCACAATTACAAAAAAGTAATAACAGAAAAAGCAAACTTGCGCGTAGATCCCTATGTAAATTCTGATATCGTAAGAATTTTGGATAAAAATACAGAAGTCTATGTAAAAGAGACAAAAATTGAGGGCAGCGAAAGAGTTTGGTGCAATGTCGAAGCCAAAGACCAAGCAACTGGAGAAATAGTAAAGGGTTGGATTTCGGACAAAACTCTAAATTAATTAGGATAAAGGAAGCCTTAAGGGGCTTCTTTTTTTATTATCATCTTAAAATTTTCTAGTTAAGTCTATATTTATAAATTTATGCAAAAAGCTCCATCTAAAAAGATAGAGCTTTTAATCTATTTATTAATTTTATAAAATAACAACTAACTGTGAATTTTTAAAATTTATTTTTGTGAAATAATTTTTTAATATTCTAATTTTAATGACAAAATTTATACTTTTTCATTTAAGATTCTTTAGCTAATTTTAACTGATCCATTTCTTTAAACACGCTCTTTGCCATTACTATTGCGACGATAAAAGACAAGAAATCGGCGAGCGGCCCTGTGTAAATAAGTCCCATAATTCCAAAAAACCTAGGTAGGATTATTGCAAGTGGAACGAAAAATATTATTTGTCTTGTCAAGGATAAAAATATTCCCCTCTTTGCCTCGCCAATAGATGTCAAAAGGTTTGTGGTTATCGGTTGAATTGGCACTAAAAAAGTAAACATCAAATATATTCTAAAAAAGTATGCTCCAAATTCAAAGTATTCCTTGCTTCCTTCTCCAAATAGTCTCAAAATTTTATCAGGTATAAATTGAAATAGCAAAAATGCTATAAATAATATAATCATGGCAGTCTTTACGCTGAGTTTGTAGGCTTCTTTTGCTCTGTCGTAATTTTTGGCACCATAATTATATGAAACTATTGGCTGCATTCCCTGAGCAATTCCAAGTGCGCAAGAGAAAAATATCATAAAGACTTTCATTCCAATTCCAATTATTGCAAGTGGAATAGTTGAACCATATTTGCTACTCTCTCCATAATAAACTATGGAATTATTTAACAAAACTTGTACTATTAGTAGTGTCACTTGATTTAAAAATGGAGCTACACCAAGTCGCGTTATATTTTTTATATATTTAAAGTCAATTTTAAAATCATCTTTTGTAAGCTCAACTGTCTTAAAATCTCTTGCATATAAAATTACCATTAAACCTGAAAGAATTTGGCCTATTACTGTCGCCCACGCTGCTCCTGCCATTTGCCATTTAAATACAAAAATAAAAATTGGATCCAATATTAAATTGGTAATACAGCCCACCAAAATAGCTATCATGGAATATCTTGGCGATCCGTCTGCCCTTATAAGTCCAGTTCCGGCGTTAGTTAATATTAAAAATATAAATCCATTTGATGTTATTGATGTATAAGTTTTGGCATAAGATATGTTTTCTTCAGTTGCACCAAAAATTGTCAAAAGTGGCGTCAAAAATGTTTTTACTAAAAGTGTCAATATTAAAGATATTATAACGATCATTATAAAAGAATTTGACAAATATTTTTTAGCCGCATCTTCATTTCCCTCACCAAGTCGCAAGTTAAAATTGGCAGCTCCCCCAATTCCTATAAGAAGAGAAATAGAAATACAAAGTGTAGTTAATGGAAAGGCCACATTTGTCGCCGCATTTCCCACAACTCCCACACTATTTCCTATAAAAATCTGGTCGACAATATTGTAAAAAGCTCCTACAATCATTGCTATAACTGATGGAGTTGCAAATTCTTTAAGTAAAGTTTTAATGTCTCCAGTTCCTAAAATATTATTTGCTCTAACTGCTTTTGTACTCAAATAAAATTTACCTCCCCTATTTAATACTAAATATCATTTAAATCCTTTAATATTCTATAGCAAAATATTATTCAATACAAGATAGTAAATTTTTCCATAATAATACCCTCCTCACAAAAGTTTCGCGAAGAGGGCAATAATGTTTTTGAAATAGTTATAATTAACCAAATAAAATTTTGCTAAATTCTTCGGCTGTTTCTTTCCTGTTCCAATCTCTTTGCAATTCGCAGGCAAGTTGTACCCAGCTTATTAATTTTACTCCAGCTTGTTCCATACGTCTTAGCGCTTTTTCGTGAGCTTCTTTGCTTGTTCCACCAACTGCATCACAAACAGCATATACTTCGTATCCCTCTTCAATTGCATCTAGTGCTGGAAAACTAAGGCAAGCTTCTGTCCATAGAGCAGTCATGATTAATTTTTTTCTGCCTGTCTCTTTAACTTTTTTGTTAAATTCTTCATCTTCCCAAGAATTTATAGTAGTTCTGTCTATAGGTTCTATATCTGGGAATACTTCTGTAAGTTCTTTAATTTGTCCTTCATTTTGACCAGTTGATACATTTACAGTACTAAGCACTGTAGGTAATTTGTAAAGTTTAGCAAGTTTTGCAGTCTTTACTATGTTTTTTACCAACTCTTTATTGTCCATTGATTTTATTGATTCAACTTGTATTGGCTGATAATCAATAGCTATAAATGCAGAATTTTCTGGTGTCAATAAATGGTCGTTTTTTTGATCTCTAATTTTTTCTGAATTCATGTACTCCTCCTAATTTAAACTAATCACAAACTATCCTAAAACTAATCGAAATTAGATCTGGATAAAACACAAATATTTATTATGATTTTACATGGTAAATATTTTAACTTCTTTTCAATTAAATTCTACCCAAGTTTTTAATAATTCTATCACTCACATAGTTTTGCACAGTTTATAGTCATTTTGTGACATATGACTAATTTTTAACTTTAAATAAAAAATGGCGATCATCTCGCCACCAAATTATATTTATAAATATTGTAAAATCATCGACCACTCCTCGAGCAAATCTTCAAGTCTATATCTCGCGTTTGCAGGACTAGTAGACGGAAGTTTTTCCGCTTCGATTTTTAATTTTTTTGCGTGATACTTTTCGTAATACTTAAATGAAGTCCCACCATTGCAAAATACTTTTTCTATATTCGCACTCTCTTTAATTATTCCCAAATCAGATGGAACTACATTTTTTATGCTCGCATCGCTCGAACCGATTATGTCACACTTATAAATTGAGTCGTAGAGCGCAATTTTGTGTCTAAGTAAAAATTCTTTTCGCTCTTTAATATCGCGACTTAACTCTTCATCAAATAAAATCTCTAAAATTTTCCAAAATCTATTTTGCGGATGTCCGTAGAAAAATCCATACTCTCTAGTTTTTATTGACGGAAAAGAACCCAATATTAAAATTTTTGAATTTTCGTCAAATAGAGGTTTTAGCGGATGAATTATCGTGTCGTATTTTTTCTCAGTCATTTTACACTTCCTTATCTTAATTATATTAATAGAAAGAATTATAAATTTAAATATTAATGTCACTTTCTTTAAGTATATAGATTATCCGTTGTAAAATAAAGTTTTAAAAGATTTATTACAAAAGACTAAGTCAAATTAAAAATAATTAAAAAAGACACCTTTTGCAAAGTGTCCTTACAAATTAAAATATTGGTGGAGTCATCGCAAAGATTATTTTGGCGTTTTCTTTGCTGTCGTTTCTCCATCTGTGTCCTGTGTTCTTGGAAATCCTAACTGTGTCACCCTTTTTCATGACGATCTCTCTATCGTCAATTATAAATGTGATTTCTCCTTCTACGCAAGTTGCAACTTCCTCAGCCTCATGTGTCACAAGCCTCGACGAATTATTTTCTCCCGGTGCAAGACTCATTTCGCAGAGTTGGATGTCTCCCTTTAAGTCTGGACTCAAAAGTTCAAAACTATATTTTTCATTTTTAACTTTTGGTCTTCCATCAGTTATATGTATCCTATCCTGTTTTCGAACTAATTCCACGCGCTCAAATTTTTCTTTTGGCGACATAAAAAGCGAAAACATAGGCACATCAAAAAATTCTGCGAGAAGTCTCAACGTGTTTAGAGAAGGCATAGCAAGGCCTCTTTCGATTTGACTCAAAAGTGATGATGAGACTTTAATTTCTTCTGCAACTTCTTTTATAGAAAGACATCTCTCAAGTCTGACTTCCTTAAGCTTTTTTCCTAATAAATTATTGTCCATTTGCTCACCCCAACAAAAAATATTATACCACATTTTTACTCAATTTTTTAATGATTTGATGGCTTAAATTTGAGGTTTAATTATGTTTATTTACTCATATTTTATTAAATGTTATTGACTTAATATTTTTATCACTATACTATAGTAATAAGAAGTATTTATGTATTAATTAAGGAGGATTTATGGATATTAAAAAATTTATCGAAAAAGAACCAGTTTTGGAAGAT